>NZ_JASSVN010000030.1:0-23500 GCF_030540945.1 Marinobacter sp. SS8-8
CAAAAGTGGCCTCCTTGTCCGGAAGATCAAATACCATGAAGCGAATCTTCCGCCACTTGTTATCCTCCGGAACCACCTGACGCACCGCCCCCGATAATTCCGCAAAACGGCCACGCCCCATTCCACGCCAACTGGGTTTGGGCACATGAAACCTCAGCATCTGGCGCTCGGCATCGTAGTAGATAAACTCCGGGGTTAGTGGCTTCACCTTGCCGCCATGATTCCAGGTTTGTTACCAAAGCGGATGCCCAGCGGAACCATCTCCGGGTTAGGGTTTGGCATCGTGGGGTTGGCATGACCGAGAATGAGGCCTCCAAGGAAGGGGTTCCCCAGTTTCATGTACCGCGTTGGAACCTGCAGGGTGTCCGCTACCTGGTATATCGGACCATTGCCGATTCCCCGCAGCATCGCCCGCTGGGTGTACAGGTAGAACTCACTGCTAAGATCAGCCATCAACTGGCCCATGGTGGTGTAGGAGTATGTCGCCCACTGGAGCAGTTCAGGGTCCGCCATGGTACGGATATTGTCGTAAACGTTCTCCCGCTCCTGTTCGCTCAATTCGTACTGCTCCCGCAGGGCTTCTGGCAGGTCACTGGCCGCCGGCCGTTGAGCTTGCAGCCATTGCAGAAGCCCCGGCCGGGGTTTGCCGGAGCCGTCGTTCGGTTCCGGGCCTTCCGTCCGTTCTGATCGATGGGCCGGAATGGAGCTTCCGCCAACTGTGCCGGCGCCACAGCCCCACCATGCTCATCCACCAAGCCAGGCATCTCCGGCACCTGAACTTTCTGCCCACTCCCTTTCCCTGGCGAACCGCCGGCGTTCAGCTTGATGGCAGCTCCACCCAGGGCCACGCCGCCGGGATCAATCTTGACAAAGCTACCACCGGCCTTGAGGGTGATTTCAGCACCCGCTTCGATCACAGCTTTCTGGCCGGCCTTGATGTGCAGTTCGGTGCCGGCGTCGCTGAGCCAGGCGGTGCCCGCCTTCAGGTGCAGGGTGCCGGTGACGTGGAAGCTGTGGTCCTGACCGGTTTGCACGCGCCTGTCACCGTCCACCGTGGTGTGGGCATTGCCCTTGATGTGGGTCTTGCGGTGGTTGTCCACGGTGAGGTGGCTGTCGTTTTTTATGACTTCGGTGCGGTTGTTTTCGGTGAGCAGATCCAGGTCTTTCTGGGCGTGGATGTAGATCTGTTCCTGGTCTGCCTCGTCTTCAAACCGCAGCTCGTTGCTGCCCTCGCCCTGGTGGGTTTGGGTTTTGAGGGTGGTTCTTGTTTTGTGTTCTGGCAGTGCATAGGGCGGCGTGTTGGTGGCGTGGTAGGTGCGCCCCGTGATGATGGGCTGGTCCGGGTCGCCGTCCAGGAAAGAAACAATCACTTCGTGGCCGATCCTCGGTAGTGCGGTGAAACCATACTGGCCGCCGGCCCAGCCCTGACTGACTCTGAGCCAGGCACTGCTGTGTTCGTCTTTTTTTGCGTACCTATCCCAGGGGAATCGCACTTTCACCCGGCCGTACTGGTCGCAGTGGATTTCTTCGCCTTCCGGGCCGGTAACCACGGCCATCTGGGGGCCATCCATCAGGGGTTTGTGTTCACACAGAGGCCGCCAGACGTGGTCTGCCGGGACGGCGTTAAAGTGGTTGCCGTAGCGAGTCGGTTCACTGCCACCCTCTTCTTCAAGGGCCTGGGGTTGGGAGCCGGTATGGGTGATCGCCGTGAGCAGCCAGTCCCGGTTCATGGTTTCGTTGTCATGGTCAGTCAGCGGCACCCTGGCGCCAGGCGCAAAATCCGGGCGATTGCTTTCACCACTGGCGGTACTGGCATCGCTGCGCAGGGCCTCCAGCCTGGCTTCGGTGAAAGGTCGGCCGCTTGCGTCCTGTTTGAATCGACCAGGGTAGTCGAAATGCTGGTAATCCTCCCGGTGCACCAGCGGATTGCCGGACTGTTCATGCATCAGAGCATAGGCTGGGTTGGTGAAGGTGTAATCTTTCATGGCGACCGAAGCGGGACGCACACGCTCTCGGTACGCGAAACGGAACACACAGGGCGTTCGGGGATTGGCCCCTGCTGTGCCGTTGTAGGTCGCAGCCTCCAGCCGTGGCGCGTCGCCATGGTGATCGGCAAACATCAGCGCCGGTGGTTCCTGAGCATCCAGGCTGCCGTGCTGGTAGCGGTAGTGCCACCCTTCCTCGGCCGCCAGCCGTTCGACAAAGGCCAGATCGCTTTCCCGGTGCTGGACGCAGTATTCGCGCTCCTGGGGGCTGCGCTTGAGATCAAAGACAGAATCGACGATCCCCCGCTCCTCAAGCAGGGTGCGCACAATCGCATCCGTGCCCTGGTTCTGGAACATCCGGCTGTTGTGCATCAGCTCCAGGCGCCAGAGCGGCGGCCGGATCACCAGTTGGTAGCGGGTGCGCCCAGAAGGGAGTTCGCCAATGGTGGCGGTAAACTGCAATCCGCTTGCCTGGGGCATGTCTTCGGTCCCTGAAGAGTGACGATTTTCCTGAGGCCCGGTGACGACATCCTGCCCTCACCTGAGCCTGGACAGTTTAATACAAGCTGCGGGGTATGCGGTACCCCGCCAGCAGTTGCTGTGTGAACGGATTGGCGCTACGGTCACGTATGAGTGGGCTTTGGACAAACCCCGCACATCGCACATCATGAAAAACGAGGATCTGGGCAAGCACTCAAACATCGCCATTAAGGTGCAGCCAACGGGCCAGGCGGGAATTCGGGCGCCGGCCAAGATAAAGCGGCAGGGTACTCATAGCCACCAGGATACTGGCTGCGGCTATCACCGTAAACACTGGATTGAGCTCAAAGCTTTGGCCAAGTCCCGCAAACACAAACGTCATCGGCAGCATGCCTAGAGCAGTCGCCAGCGCATAGCGCCATAGGTGGATGGCGGTAACCCCAGCGGCATAGCTGATCAGGGCAAAGGAAAACAGTGGGATCAGCCTCGTCAAGAGGACAGCAATAAAGAGAAAACGCTGGGACCCACGAACCGAAAATACCGGGTTGTGATCCAGCTTGCGCTGGATGGCTTCCCGGCCGAGCACCCGCGCCAGATAAAACGCGATGATCGAGCCAGCCAGGGCGCCCGCAACGGCAATCGCAGTACCGGCGAACATACCATAAACCAGTCCGGCGGCGGCAGTGATTGGCAATGTGGGAATCGGCCCGACAACCACGGCAAGTATCATCATCAGCATCAGGAGCACGGGGCCAAGGAGCCCCTGCTGAGCCAGCCAGTCTGAGAGTGCCGAGGGAGCGAGGCTGGCCGGCATGCTCAGTTGTCGAAGTAACAGCCAGATGGCGGCCATCAGCAAGACCACGACAGCCAGAAACGAGAGACGGAAAAGCCAGGGTGAATGGTTCATCGGGCTATTCTAGCCGGCTTGAAGGATCAGAGGAGGGGAAAATGGCCTTGCCGTGCGGATTAGTCCGCACGGCCTGACGAACGCTTACTGGTTCTTGCTCCAGGCAAATGTCTTGAACGGCTCATCAACCGGCGTCCTGGCAATGTGGTTGATATAGTTACTCATAATCTTCTGGGACAAGGTCATAATCACATCCAGTACCTGGCGGTTGCCATAGCCCGCCTCAAAGAAAGCAGCCAGATCTTCCTTGCTGACGTTGCCCCGCTTGCGCATGACCGCGAGGGTAAAGTTGCGCAGTGCTTCGAGCTTGTCACTGGGAAGCGGAGTCTCATCACGCAACGCGTTAACAATATCATCTGAGACTTTCATCACCTTTGCGATGCCCGTGTGCGCCGGCACGCAATAATGGCAGGCATTTTCGACGTTGATGGTCTGCCAGACCACAGTCTTCTCGTCGTTGTTGAAGCTGTTGTCCAGAACCAGCTGGTGCAGCTTCTGGTAGGCCTCCAGTACCTGTGGCGATTCCGCCATCACGGCGTGCAGTCCAGGGATCATGCCGAAATTCTTCCGGGAATTCTCCAGAAAGGGTTTGGCGCCTTCCGGAGCGGATTCGATATTGTGCAATTTGAAATCAGCCATGCTTAATCTCCTTTTTGAACGAATGCTCAAAACGCAATGCTAGCGATTTTTGAGCAAACACTCAAGAAAAGAAACAAAACCACCCTGACGGGAAAATGACAGACAAGCGACAGTTTAGTAACCGGATTCAGGCTTCCTGGGTTTCCGCCAACCGTTTGACCGCCAGCCGGGACACCGGGGACAGCTCAAGTCCGTCAGATTCCGCATAGTTGATGATCTGCTGCTTCATGCTCCGGGCCCAGAACTTCTTGATGTGGGTTGCCACCACCTCGGCGGCCTGGTGTTCCTCGCCATGGTGAAGGTTGTTCATACTGATCTGATTAATCATCTTGATCAGGTTCTGGAGCTGTTGGTCACTCATCCTCACATCTCCTCAGAAGGTTGGTCGTCACCACGTGCGTAGATAACGTGCCGGCCGGGGCGGGCAAAGCCTATCAGGGTCATGCCGGCCTTGCGGGCCTCCCGGATGGCCAGTGCGGTGGCCGCCGAAACGGCAATCAGACTACTGACACCAACGATGGCACTTTTCTGAACCATCTCGTAACTGGCCCGGCTGGAGATCAGCACAAAGCCGTCGTCAAAGGCCCTGGCACCATGGTCGCGAATGCGCGCACCAATCAGCTTGTCCAGCGCATTGTGCCGGCCGACATCTTCCCGGGCCTGCTGTATCCGGCCCTGGTTATCACACCAGGCAGCACCGTGCGTGGCTCCGGTCTGTTCCTGCAAGGGCTGGTGATCCGAGAGATTACGCAGGGCTCGTTGCACCGCTTCGTCAGCCGGTGCCGGGCGCGTCGGTACCCTGGGGGTGGCCCGGATGGCGTGGGCCAGGGATTCGGTGCCGCACAGCCCGCAGCCGGTTCGTCCGGCCATATTCCGGCGTTGCTTCTTCAGCCGGGCGAAGCACTCGCCGGCAATATGCATCTCCAGGGAGATTCCCTGTTCGCCGGCAACCACATCCCACTGAAAGAGTTGCTCCGGATGATCGAGAATGCCCTCCGTCAGACTGAAGCCGAGACCAAAGTCCTCCAGGGCGCAGGGGGAGGCCATCATTACGGCATGGGAGACACCGTTGTAGACCATTGCCACCGGCACTTCCTCCGCAACATAGTCCGAACCCGGCGCCCCATTAATCCCGCCCCGAACCTCAACCAGCGTCTTACAGACCGCCGGAAGAACGTTCGGCTGATCCGGGCCGCAAGTCGCCATGGCGGCGACACCCGGATTACTTGAGGGCCGAAACATCAGTTGCCTCCGCCTGGCTGGCCGCAGGGTCCAGCAACTTGTGTTGGCGTTTGCTGAACTGCTCGAAGTGACGCTGCCAGACAGAAGGCTGGCTTACCTTCTCCACCTGTACCGCGGTGACCTTATATTCCGGACAGTTGGTGGCCCAGTCGGAGCTGTCGGTGGTGATCACGTTGGCACCGCTGCCCGGATGGTGGAAGGTGGTGTAGACCACGCCCGGCAGCATCCGGTCGCTGATCCGCGCCCTCAGAACCGTTTGGCCCACGCGGCTGGAAACGCCCAGCCAGTCGCCTTCACGAATACCGCGCAGTTCGGCATCGCTGGGGTGGATCTCCAGCACATCCTCGTGGTGCCACCGGCTGTTCTCGGTGCGGCGGGTCTGGGCGCCGACATTGTACTGGCTCAGGATGCGACCAGTCGTCAGCAGCAGCGGGAACCTGCGATTGGTTTTCTCCTCGCTGGCGACGTACCCGGTGACTGCAAACCTGCCCTTGCTGATCGGGAAATCCAGGGTGTGCATGGTCGGCGTGCCGTCCGGGTGCTCTTCGTTGCAGGGCCACTGAATGCTACCCAGCTCGTCCAGCTTCTCGTAACTGACGCCGGTGAAGGTGGGCGTCAGCCGGGCGATCTCATCCATGATCTCGGACGGGTGCTTGTAGTTCATGGGGTAGCCAAGCGCATTGGACAAAGCCATGGTCACTTCCCAGTCTTCCAGGCCTGCCACCGGCGCCATCACCTTGCGCACCCGGTTGATGCGGCGCTCGGCGTTGGTGAAAGTGCCGTTCTTCTCCAGAAAGGTGGAGCCCGGCAGCAATACATGGGCATACTTGGTGGTTTCATTCAGGAAGATGTCCTGCACGATCAGGCAATCCAGGGCGCTGAGTGCCGCTTCCACATGCTGGGTGTTGGGATCGGACTGGGCAATGTCCTCACCCTGCAGGTACATGGCCTTGAAGCTGCCAGCTATGGCGGCATCGAACATATTGGGAATCCGCAGGCCCGGTTCTTCGTCAATGACCACGCCCCAAACCTCCTGGAACCTGGCCCGCACCGCCGGGTCACCCACGTGCTGGTAGCCTGGAAGCTCGTGGGGGAAGGAGCCCATGTCGCAGGAGCCCTGAACATTATTCTGGCCCCGCAGCGGGTTCACGCCAACACCTTCACGGCCGATGTTGCCAGTGGCCATGGCCAGGTTGGCAATGCCCATCACCATGGTAGAGCCCTGGCTGTGCTCGGTGACGCCAAGGCCGTAATAGATGGCACCGTTACCTGCCTCGCCATAGGCGCGGGCGGCCTGGCGTACCAGCCCGGCCGGTACGCCGGTGACCACTTCCATAGCTTCCGGCGAATTGCGTTGCCCGGCGATAAATTCCCGCCATTCGCTGTACTGCTTCGGCTCGCAGCGGCTCTCGATAAAGGCCTTGTCTTCCAGGCCCTCGGTAACAATGACGTGGGCCAGGGAATTAACCATGGCCACGTTGGTGCCCGGGCGCAGGGGCAGGTGAATGCCTTCGCTGCCGTGGGGCGTTTTCAGCAGGTCGATGCGGCGCGGATCAATCACAATCAGCTTGGCACCCTGGCGCAAACGCCGGCGCATCTGGGAGGCGAACACCGGGTGGGCGTCGGTGGGGTTGGCACCGATCACCAAGATGGTGTCGGCTTTCATGACCGAATCAAACGTCTGGGTCCCGGCGGATTCACCCAGGGTGGTTTTCAGGCCGAACCCGGTCGGTGAGTGACAGACCCGGGCACAGGTGTCGGTGTTGTTGTTCCCGAACGCGGCCCGAATCAGCTTCTGCACCAGGTAGGTTTCCTCGTTGGTGCAGCGGGAGGAGGTAATGCCGCCAATGCTTTCCCGGCCATATCTGGCCTGGGTGTCCTTGAGCTTTTTCGCGGCGAAGGCAATGGCCTCCTCCCAGGACACCGCTTCCCAGGGGGCGTTGATGGACGCCCGGATCATCGGCTCCCTGATGCGATCCTTGTGGGTGGCATAGCCGAAGGCAAAGCGCCCTTTCACGCAGGAATGGCCGTGGTTAGCCTCGCCACCCTTGTAGGGAACCATGCGTACCAGTTGGTCGCCTTTCATTTCGGCCTTGAACGAGCAACCGACACCGCAGTAGGCGCAGGTGGTGACCACGCTGTGCTCCGGCTGACCGGCTTCAATCACGCTCTTTTCCATCAGCGTAGAGGTGGGGCAGGCCTGCACGCAGGCGCCGCAGGACACACACTCGGAATCCATGAACGGATCGTTCTGGCCGGCGGACACCCTGGAGCCGAAACCGCGGCCATCTATGGTCAGGGCGAAGGTGCCCTGCACTTCCCCGCAGGCACGCACGCAGCGGGAGCAGACAATGCACTTGCCGGGGTCGAAGCTGAAATACGGGTTGGAGTCGTCCACTTCCGCATCCAGGTGGTTCTCGCCCTCGAAGCCATAGCGCACTTCCCGCAGACCCACCGCACCGGCAACATCCTGCAGTTCGCAGTTGCCATTGGCCGGGCAGGTGAGGCAGTCCAGCGGGTGATCGGAGATATACAGCTCCATGATGTTGCGACGAAGCTTCGCCAGTTTGCCGTTCTGGGTAGTGACCGCCATGCCTTCGGTAACCGGCGTGGTACAGGAGGCCGGATAACCCCGGCGGCCCTCGATTTCCACCGCGCACAGGCGGCAGGAGCCGAAGGCTTCCAGGTTGTCGGAGGCACACAGCTTTGGAATGTTTATCCCGGCCAGGGCGGCGGCCCGCAATACAGACGTGCCCTCCGGCACGCTGATGCCGGTGCCGTCGATGAACAGGCTGACCAGGGTTTCGGATGCGCTCGGCGGCGTGCCGTAATCCATGTCCGGATTCAGGCTCGGTTCGGCTTTTCTTGGATCGTAAAAGTGCAACATGTTCGTGCCTCCACTCGAGTCGGTCAGGCCGTCAGGTCGTCCGGGAAATGTTTCATCACACTCTGCACCGGGAAGGGTGTCATACCGCCCATGGCGCAGAGGGAACCATCAACCATGGTCTCGCAGAGATCTTCCAGCAGGACCCGATTGGCATCGCGGTTCTCGCCGGCGCGGATACGGTCGATCACTTCCACACCGCGAACTGACCCTATCCGGCAGGGCGTGCATTTGCCGCAGGACTCCACGGTGCAAAACTCCATGGCAAAACGGGCCTGCGCCCCCATATCCACGGTGTCGTCAAACACCACCACACCACCGTGGCCAATACCCGCACCGAGCTTGGCGAAGGCTTCGTAATCCATCGGTGTGTCCCACTGGCTCTCGGGCATATACGCCATCAGGGGTCCGCCCACCTGGACGGCTTTCATGGGCCGACCGGTGAAGGTGCCACCGCCAAAGTCTTCCAGGATTTGCTTCAGGCTGACGCCGAAGGCCAGTTCGATCAGGCCGCCCTGGCGGATATTGCCCGCCAGCTGGATCGGCAGCGTGCCCCGGGATTTGCCCATGCCGTAGTCGGCGTAGGCCTGGCCGCCCTGATCGAGAATGAACGGCACCGCCGCGAACGACAGCACGTTGTTCACCACCGTGGGCTGGCCAAACAGCCCCTTGATGGCGGGCAGGGGCGGCTTGGCGCGCACCAGACCCCGCTTGCCTTCCAGGCTTTCCAGCAGCGACGTCTCCTCCCCACAAATGTAGGCGCCCGCCGCCAGTCGCACCTCCAGATGGAAAGCACGGCCACTGCCCCGGACATCCTCGCCCAGATAGCCGGCCGCCTCGGCGCGGCAGATAGCTTCGTCCAGCATACGATGGGCCACCGGGTATTCCGAGCGCAGGTAGATATAGCCCCGGGTCGCACCGACGGCCAGCCCGGCAATGGTCATACCTTCGATCAGCATGAAGGGGTCGCACTCCATCACCAGCCGGTCAGCAAAGGTTCCGGAATCGCCCTCATCGGCATTGCAGACGATGTATTTTTGCGACTGCCAGGGCTCATCATGCACTGTCTGCCATTTGATGCCGGTGGGGAACGCCGCACCACCCCGGCCACGCAGGCCCGAAGTTTTTACGTCATCCACAATCGCCTGGGGCATCATGGCCACGGCCTTGCCCAGCCCCCCAAAACCACCATGGGCCCGATAGTCATCAATAGACAGTGGATCGGTAATACCAATCCGTGAAAAGGTCAGGCGCTGCTGGCGTTTGAGGTAGGGCATATCCGCCACCGGGCCGAGAAACAGCGGGTGATCGGATTTGCCATCGAACAGGCCGGCGTCCACCAGAGCCTGAACGTCGTCCGGTTCAATAGGGCCGTAACCGATCCTGCCCGTAGTGGTCTCGATCTCCACCAACGGCTCGAGCCAGCACAATCCGCGAGACCCGTTTCGCACCAGCTCAATGTCCACGCCCCGGGCGCCGGCGTGATATTGGATCAGCCTTGCCACCTCGTCCGCGCCCATGGACAGGGCGGTGGTATCGCAGGGCACATAGATTCTTGTCGCCATGATCAAGGCTCCTGTGATTACCGGATTTCCAGGGTGGACGTGGTGAGCTTGTCCGCCAGGCGGTCGAACTTCTGCGGGGTAACCCGGCCGTGGATATCGTCGTTCACACGGACGGACGGCGCACAGGCGCAGTTGCCCAGGCAATACACCGGCTCCAGGGTAAATTCGTTATCGGCGGTGGTGCCGTGGTAATCCACGCCCAGCCGTGACTTGATATGGTCTTCCAGAGCGCGGCCACCCATGGCCTGGCAGGCTTCTGCCCGGCAAACATGGATGACTTTGCTGCCCACCGGGTAAGTGCGGAAATGATGGTAGAAGCTGATTACCCCGTGCACTTCGGCCCGTGTCTGTTGCAGCATCTCGGCGATAATGGCAACCGCGCCTTCGGGAATGTAGCCGATCCGGTTCTGGACAGCGTGAAGAATGGGAAGCAGGGCGCCGGGTTTGTGCTTCAGTGCGTCCACTTCGTCCCGGACTATGTCAGGTGTCCAGTCGCCGGCGCTGGGCCTGGTGGAGTCACCCGGTTGTTGGTTGATCTGCTCTGACCTATGCATGACTGTTCCTGTCTGTTTTTGTTCTGGTACAGTTCTATTACTACGCTAGCACCCAATTCGTCACCACGGAATATGAACTGTAATGCATACCAAGAAGCTTAACATATCTCCCGCCTGGGTCTTCCGGACCGACAACGGTGAACTCTTCGAGCCGGTTCTGTTCCGCCTGCTCGAAAGTATCCGCGACACCGGCAAACTCACCGCCGCTGCCGAAGCGGCCGGAATTTCCTACCGGCACGCCTGGAACCTGCTTAACCGTGCCACCCATGTCTTCAGCCTGCCCCTGGTCATCATGCGCAAGGGCCAGGGCACCACTCTCTCGGACCTCGGCGAAAAGCTGCTCTGGGCCGACCATCGGGTCAAGGCCCGATTGGGACCCCAGATCGACAGCATGGCCTCGGAACTCAATGACCAGGTCCAGCAGCTTCTGGCCGGCAGCCACCCGGTCCTGCGCCTGCATGCCAGCCACGGGTACGCCGTAGCCCTGTTACCGGAGTTCCCGGACCAGTTGGAGATCAACCTCCAGTACCGCAATCCGGAAGAGGCCCTGTCGGCACTCAACAACGGTGAATGCGACCTGGCCAGTTTCCACTTCCCCACTTGTCCGGAACGGGCCCGGGAAATTCTCGCCCACTATCGCCATCATTTATCCGGCAACAATCTGAAGCTCATCCGCTTCGTCACCCGCCGGGAGGGGCTGATGTTCCGGAAGGACCAGCAACACCGGATCACCAGCCTGAAGGATCTTGCCAACTCACAGCTGCGCTTCATCGGTCGGGACCGCCATTCCGGTACTCGGGTGCTTTTTAACCTGCTCCTCAAACAGCAGGGGCTGGCTGAAGACGCCATTAACCGCTCACCCCAGCCGGAATTCACCCACACCGCCGTCGCCGCTTTTGTCGCCGCCGGCATGGCGGATATCGGTTTTGGCGTTGAGGCCGCCGCCCGGCAATTCGACCTGGGCTTTGTCGAGCTGGCCCGGGAACACTATCTCCTGCTGTGTCGGGAGGACCGGCTGAACCAGACAAACCTCTCTCGCCTGATTGACCTGATGCGGTCCGAGCCGTTCATTGCACGCGTGCAGGAGCTGCCCGGTTACGCTCCGGACAACCCCGGCGAAATCACCACCTTCGAGGCGCTGATCGCCGGGGATTCAGATAACCAGGAATCGGAGGGTGCCGGAACCAAAGCAGAAGGGTTCCGGCAATAAGCTCGATAGGGAACAGCTAAATCGGGGAGTTAACGGAGGTCGGGATTCAATGTGTAGGTACCGGTTACCCGGGTACTGGCCAGTACGTGGCCGGCCATCGCCTCGCGCACGTCGTTACCATCAAACTCGCCCTCAAGGCCCAGACTGTCCACATCCAGTGCGTGCACTTCAAAATGGTAGTGGTGAATGATTTCATCGTTCCACGGCGGACAGGGACCGTCATAACCGGCATAGGTGCCTGCCATGTCCGGGTTGCCGGCCAGGAACTGGGTGTAATTGTTCACGCCACGGATACCCATTGCACCCGGGCCAGTTTCCTTGCCCTTGGGAATAACGCCATCACTGTCCTCGCCCTCCGGAATCCGGGTAATACTGGCCGGGATGTCCACCAGCAGCCAGTGGAAAAAGTCGACCCTTGGAAGGTCTTTGGAGACGGTTTTACCTTCCTGGTTCACAGCGTCCGCCACACTGGGCACGTCCGGATCAAACATCATCACCACAAAGCTCTTTGTGCCCGCGGGTGCGTTCTCCCAGACCATCTCGGGGTTCCGATTGGGCCCGAAGCTCATGTGATCCTCTTCGCTGTAGACCCCGAACGCGAATTTCTCCGGAATCGGCTGGCCTTCTTCAATGCCTTGAACCTTCAGTTTCACGGCTTTGCCTCCTGTTAATCGTTGGCCTTTGGCTCTCTGACGGTGTCTGGAATGAGCCCGTTCTGTGATAATAGGTTGTAACACAAAATCAACTGACCTGACCATGGAGCCCTGATGAGCCACCACAAACCCGGCTACCCATCGACTGGCTTCGCCTTGTGACCAAGGTCAGTCGCCTCGAGTGAGCAGGAAACGACCCGGGATTTGATTTGGCTCCTTGAGGATTCGTGAGGATGCACCATAGTTTACTAGTAAGGAACTCACCGAAACTGCTAGGGAGTAGTGCCATGAGCGAGGAAGACTACAAGAGACTCCACCCGGTACTGAGTGAGGTCACCAAAACCTACGTTGACCTGTATACCAACCGGCCAAATGAAAAGAACCGGGCGCAGCTGATCAAGCTGGAAGCCCTGCTGCACGAGAAACTCGAGGCCATTCAGAAGGCCAAGGAAAGCGAAGAGTAGCACCCCCGGCACCCCGGGGCACTGTAACCCGGGGCTGGCATCTCCGGGTCGGAGTCAAGGTTAAGCTCCTGCAACGGTATTTACCCGTTATCACCGAGTTTGTCTTGAGTCCGGGTTTCGAAATCACCGGCATCGTGCCGTTCGTGCAGTTGGGCATGCGGCTCGCCCCAGGTGCGGTTCACCATGCGCCCGCGCTTGACCGCCGGCCTCTGGGCGATCTCGTCCGTCCACCGGAGAACATGGGTATAAGTGTGAGCTTCCAGGAACTCGGCAGCCTCATAAACCTTGTTCTTCACCAGTGCGCCGTACCACGGCCAGATCGCCATATCGGCAATGGTATACTCATCACCGGCGATATAACGGCTGTTCGCCAGCTGACGATCCAGGACATCCAACTGGCGCTTGACCTCCATGGCGTAACGGTTGATTGGGTATTCGTACTTCTCCGGCGCGTAGACGTAGAAATGGCCAAAGCCGCCGCCCAGCATCGGCGCACTGCCCATCTGCCAGAACAGCCAGTTGAGCGTTTCGGTACGTTTACCGAGCTCTTTGGGCAAAAACGCACCAAACTTTTCCGCCAGGTACAGCAGGATCGACCCGGATTCGAACACCCGGATCGCAGGACCGGCACTGTGGTCCATGAGTGCCGGGATCTTGGAGTTGGGATTCACCTCAACAAAGCCGCTGCCAAACTGCTCACCCTCGGGAATGCGGATTGGCCAGGCGTCATATTCCGCGCCCTCAAACCCCTGCGCCAGAAGCTCCTCCAGCATCACGGTGACCTTCACGCCGTTGGGTGTCGCCAGCGAATAGAGCTGCAGCGGGTGCTTGCCAACCGGCAGCTCCGTGTCATGGGTGGGCCCCGCGATGGGGCGATTGATGTTGGCAAATTTACCCCCGCTCTCGGAGTCCCATTTCCAGACTTTTGGCGGTGTATAGGTGGCGTCGGTCATGGCATTTCTCCTCACAAAGTAGCAGTCAGCTGGCTCCGAGGTCGCATTGAGCCCGGGGCCGAAAACTCTAGCATGGAAGTTCAAACAAAAAGAACCACAGGGGTACTCCATGGCAGGGCGCATTATGCTCCTTCTTGCCTGTCTGTTTATCTTGCCCACAGCCCACGCGGAACTGTCGGACAGCAAGCGGGCAATGATTCAGGAGCTGTTCCCTTCAGCAACCGTGATCCAAGACAAGTTGCCGGACTTTCCCGTATACCCGGTGTATCAACTCCAGGAGCTGCTCGGTTATGCCTACGAGTCCGTGGACCACAGCCGCCTCCAGGGCTTTGCCGGCAAACCCATCAGTCTGCTGATTGGCCTGGACACCAAGGGACGGTTTACCGGCGTAAAGGTCCTGAACCACCACGAGCCGGTCTTCCTGCACGGGCTGGGTGAAAAACCCCTGTTCGCCTTTGTAGACCAGTACGAAGGCCGTTCACTTCGGCAACAGATTATTGTCAGCACCTCAAATTCCAGCCGGTCCGGACGTACCAGCGACGGCAGCGTGGTGCACTTTGAAGGCGTCAGCAAGGCCACCGTGTCAGTGCTGATCATCAACGACACCGTACTTTCCTCGGCGCTGAAAGTCGCCCGCACCAAACTGGAAGGTTTTGCCCAGAGCGCCCCGACACGGGCGAAACCGGAGTTCTTCGAGCCCCTGCCCTGGCAGCAGCTGGTGGACCGTGGCTATATCGGCCACTGGCAAATCTCGGCAGAGGCCATTGAGGCGGCGCTCGGGCGACCGCTCAGCGACTATCCGATGGCCATTGAGCCCGCCGGGGATGAGCCCTTCAGCGAGCTGTTCTTCGGTTATATCAACTCGCCCATGGTCGGGCGCAACCTCCTCGGCGAAGACGGCTACCAGCGTTTGATGCAGAAACTCGACAACAACGCCCAGGTGCTCGCTGTTATGTCCCGCGGTGTGTTTCCCCACGTATCCGAAGACTTTGTTCCCGGCAGCTCGCCGGACCGGATTGGCCTTACCCAGAACAACCTGGCCGTTGAAATGCGGGATCTGAACCTGCTTGATCAGGATCTGGACTTCCAGGCTGCCGGCATCCCCTCGTTTGACGCCCGCCACCTGTTCCGCATCGGCGGTAACGCCGGCTTCAACCCCGGCGCCGGGGCCAGTCTCAAACTCAACGTGGCGCTGGCCCGTAACCATCTGATGGTCGATAGCACCTCACTGACAATACCGGTCAAATTCAATGATGCGCTGTTTGAAACCGTTGAAGTTGCTCCCAGCCCCCGGGATAGGCGGGAGCCGGTGTGGGTCAGTCTCTGGAAAGAACGCTGGTGGCAGATCTCGCTGTTGATTCTGAGTCTGGCATTGCTGACGGTGTTCTTCGCCAAACAGAGAACACTGAGCCGGCACCCGAGGCTGGTGCACCGCTTCCGTTGGGGATTCCTGTTTTTTACTCTGTTCTTTATCGGCTTTTATGCACAGGGCCAGCTGTCGGTCGTCAATATCTATACCCTGTTTCTGGCAATCTGGGACGGTTTTTCCCTGAATGTTTTCCTGCTCGACCCGGTGATTTTCATTCTCTGGGTCTATACCTTTATCACCCTGTTCCTCTGGGGCCGGGGCCTTTTCTGCGGCTGGCTGTGCCCGTTCGGGGCCCTTCAGGAAATGGCCGCCTGGCTCGGGGAAAAACTGAAATTCCGTCAGGCCAGAATACCCGAGCACTGGCACAGGCGCCTGACCCTGATCAAATACCCGATTCTGCTGGTCCTGGTAGCGACTGCGTTCTATTCTCTCACCCTGGCCGGGCAACTGGCGGAAGTGGAGCCCTTCAAAACCAGTATTACGCTGCTCTTTGTTCGCTATTGGCCATTCGTGGTTTACGCCGTGGGCCTGCTGGTGATCGGCATGTTTATTCACAAGTTTTACTGCCGCTACCTGTGCCCGCTCGGTGCAGGTCTTGCGGTGCTGGGCCGTCTCCGGCTGTTTAACTGGCTGGACCGGGTCAAGCTCTGCGGCAATCCCTGTCAGCACTGCAAAAACGCCTGCGGCATCAACGCCATTCGCAAGGACGGCCGGGTAGACTACGATGAGTGCATTCAGTGCCTGGAGTGCGTCGTTATCCTGCGGGATGAGGAAGCCTGTGTCGACAAGCGGCTCGAAAACAGGAAACGGGTAAGACAGGAAAACATTCTGGCAACCGACGCCAACTGACTGTTATTGATTGATTACTCAAGCTATAATTGAGCAGTCATTCAAAACACAGTATTGGTGATTCGTTGTTATGGCCAGACACGCACGCTACGACAGAAAAACCGCCCTGGAAAAAGCGATGGGACTGTTCTGGGAGAAAGGCTACCACGGCAGCTCCATGAAACAGATTGAGCAGGCCCTCGATATGCGCCCGGGCAGTATTTACGCTACGTTCGGCAGTAAGGATGGCCTGTTTTCAGAAGCCCTGGCGGCCTACGCCGAACAGGGGGGACTTGAACTGGCGGCCCACCTTAAAGGCTGCGAGTCCATCGTTGACGGGCTAAAGGACTACCTGCGCAGCATCGCCGGCCGTTGTGGCGGTGAATATACCCCACCCTCCCGGGCGTGCATGATCGTGAAAACACTGCTGGAATCCAGCAACACTCACCTGGCCCTGGCCGCCCAGGCCAACAGCATTCTTGCTGCCATCGAGCAGTCCATTACCGAACTATTGGAACAGGCCAGGGCAAGAGGTGAGCTGGCGCAATCGGTGGATTGCCGGCGTCTTGCCCGGCTGCTCCAGGCCCAGATTATGGGGCTCCGATCCATGGGGGAGCGCAAGCTTGAGGCCCAGGCCATAAGGGAGCTCGGCGACGATATGGCAGCCATCCTGGACGGTTACCGCGCCCACCACTAGATTTACCCGCCACCGGCCCCGGGGACAGAGCTCCAGGGCTGAAGGTAGCGACACTGCGGTAGCATTAGCACCCTATCTTTCATCGGTTCCCCAGTGAGGACAGCCAAGCGTTTTGCCGGCAGAGCGCTTGGTTTTCTTCACTTACAGGTCTGATTGCTATGGACAAACTTCATCATATTGTCGTGGTTGGTGGCGGCGCCGGTGGTCTTGAACTGGTCACTGGCCTGGGCAACAAACTGGGAAAGAAGCGCAAGGCCAGAATTACCCTGGTGGATGCCGGACTCACCCATGTCTGGAAGCCCCTCCTTCACGAAGTCGCCTCCGGTTCCCTGGACGCCAACGCCAACGAGATCAACTACCGCGCCCACGCCAGGAAGCATCACTACGAATTCCAGCTCGGGCGCATGAGCGGGTTGGACCGCACCGCCAATGATTTCGGTACGCCCGGCGCCCAGGACAACTGTCTGTTCCTCGACAGCCTGCCGGCGCTGCCAGCCCGGCTCTCGGCCGCGGCCACGCGAGAGCTTGAGCATCAGAAGGTACAGGTACTCACCGGCCAGCCGGTCAGCGAGGTCCTGGAGGCCAGCATTATCATGAAGGACCGCACCGAGCTGCCCTCCGAGATGACCATCTGGGCGGCCGGAATCAAGGCCCAGGCGGCCCACCAGCAAGCCGACACCCTGTTCAAGACCCTGTGCAACCGGCTGGAGAACGGCGAAGCTGTGCCGTTCGTTTACAACGATCATGGTTCACTGATCAACTTCAGCCGCTATACCACCGTTGGCAACCTCATGGGCAATCTGTCAGGCCGAAGCATGTATATTGAAGGCAAGGTTGCGCGCCTGTTTTATCTGTCGCTTTACCGAATGCATCAGGTGGCGCTGCACGGCATGCTCCGCACCGGCATCATCTGGCTGATGGACAAAATCAGCCGTGCCATGCACCCGCGTCTCAAACTACACTAGAAAGGAAGCCGGCCGGGTTGAAGGGGTGTGGAACAGAATGCTCGCTTTGCGACCAGCCCGAGCTAAACAAAAGCGAACATTCGAGAGCCACCCAACTTTCTCCCATTTCTTTCCTATGCGCCTATCTGAAATCCACACTTTCGAGTACCCAGAAACTTGTGATCGACCCGGTTGCGACCGGTAGCTTGGTTGGTAAAACGTCTGCCGATGAAGTGGGGGTGTAGTGACAAAAACCCAAGAACACCGAATTTTCTGAGGTTTAATATAAAAGGCGCTGCACACTTTTCACAACTTACACATTATGAGTGACCCGCCGCAGCATTCCATACCAAAAAGCCAAAACCCGACGCACATAAAAGCCATATGACAATAACGACTGCGGCCGCAGCGAGACTAACCGGTTTGGCTATCACTTCAGAGGCTTTCGAACGACTCGCTTCTATCACATTCTTTGGTGTCAGCTTGATGACGACCATGATTCCCAGTGAGAGGAGGATAATGTCATCAAGGTAGCCGATGATCGGTATAAAGTCGGGGATGAGATCAATAGGACTCATCGCGTAGGCGGCGATAGCCAGCGCAAGCAGGCGTACGAATAGGGGAGCGTTTGGGTCTCGTGCCACAAAATATACAATTAGCGCATCATTTGTGACACGCGAGGCAGCAGCTTTCAATTTGTCGATCAACTTCTGGGGCCTCGCAGGAATAATCTGGCTACAAATATAAGTTCAATCTGGGTGTCTGCTTGCTCAATAAGTCCATCTGGATAAGCAATTTAACTAAAGCTTTGTCCGGTTGCTCACTGTACACATTGAGTATCTTCATCGGTCTATTCATTAAGTACCAGCATTTCCAATCACAATTCGAAAGGCGGTTCCTTCGTTGTTTGACCGGATGAGTTCCAGAGTCCACCCGAGCCGTTCTGCCACCAATCGAACGATCAATAATCCAAACATTGAGTTTTTGAAGTTGCCTTTTTGCTTTACACCGATAAAACGTATGTCGGGTTCGGATAATCGTTCCCAGTTTTCGAGGGGCAATCCCGTACCAAAATCCTGCACCACGATTTCTCCTGTTCTAATGGTTATTTCAACGTCCGAGCGTGTGTGGCGAAGCGCATTCTGAATCAGGTTACGTAAAAGCAGTCGGACTAATGACGGATCAGCAAAGATGGCCTCGCTGTCTTCGTGCTCAAGCTTGACACGGCCTCGATAAGAGGGAGTGCTTTGCTCCAGATCAACAATCAGCTCTCTTGCAAGCCGGTAGACTGAGAATTGTTGATTCGCTTCTTCTCGGTCTTCACTGCGAGCAAGTGCAAGAATAACTTCCATGTCATCCTTCATTGCGTGGGTCGTAGTGCGGATTCGGTTGATCGTTTTCTGATTGGCTTCAGAAAGATCCCCTCTTTGTTCGAGAACTTCGACAGCACCGGAAATGACCGCCAAGGGCGTACGAAGCTCATGGCTGGCGAGTTTTACGAAAGAGCGCTCCCTCTCAATGTGGCTCTCAAGTTCAGAGAGAAACAGATTAAATGACTCCGCAATATGGGCAAACTCCCAGTCGGTGTAGTCGCTGTGACATCGCTGCATGCTCTTGGAGGGCTCGATACTCTGAATTTCATGAGTAAGCCGTTTCAAGGGCCGAACGATGTAATTTGCCGAGGCTCTGGAAATGAAAAATGCTGCGAGGAACATAACGCCTGTGATGCTGAGCAGAATCCATTGAATAAGCCCCTGCCTGCTCTCCAGGATTGTCGTGTCCTGAGCCAGGTAGAGCTTGCCGGCTGGCCTCTCTACTTTTTTGGCAATGACTTGTTTGGTAACGCCATCCTCCTCGAACTCTTCGGCGTAGGGCAAGGACAGCCCCCTGAAGTAGTGAGGAAGCTGCGATTCCGACTCGCCAGCTGGGAGAAACTGCACCTCCAGCCTGGGCGTTTCCAATGAACGAAAGGTTCCCGTCGAGAGTTGTTCTTCAAAAAAGGCCGCATCCGCCCTCAGTTCCAGGTTCAGTATGGTGTCATCCGCATCGTCTATGAAGAAATCGACAGCAACCATGGCAATCGCGGTCGTCGCCGAAATGAGGATAAAAATCGTCCGAGCAAGACGGCTGGCCACTGATTTCTTGGATGAACTGCTTTCATTCGGCATTGGGTGGTTCCAGCCTGTACCCCCGACCGTGAACAGTCTTGACCATCCCGTGACCCAGTTTGTCTTTGAGGGATTTTCGGAGAGTATAAATATGCGTTCTCAAACTTTTACCTTCAAAATCATCATCCGTCCCCCAAAGGGCATCGCATAATGCCTGATGGCTTAAAAAGCTTGGATACTCCCTGGTGAGCAGCTCAAACAGTCTCGCAGGAGTTCCTGAAAGCTCTGCTTTCAATCCATTGAATTCAGCTTCCAGTGTACCGGGGTTGAACAAAATATCGCCCGCTTTCAACACGGGCTTTTGAGGTGCATGTCTTCGATGAAGCGCCTCTATTCTTAATTTTAGTTCTTTCAGTTCAAAGGGTTTAACCAGATAGTCGTCTGCTCCGGCATCAAAACCTTTTTCTTTATCATTAATGTCGCTGAGGGCGGTCATCATAATAATAGGGGTGGGACATTGCAGATCCTCGCGGATTTTTCTGGCAATCTCGAAGCCATTGACGCCGGGGAGCATCAGATCAAGTATGACAATGTCATACGTCTGGGTTGCCAACAGGTGTAAAGCTGTTAAACCGTCGGCTGCATAATCCAGCGAAAAACGATCCTCCCCCAGATATTCAAAGATATTCTCCGCCAGATCGACTTGATCTTCCACGATCAATAATTTCAACATATCGTAGTTAACCACTTTTCGAATTTAGTTCGGGACTAACGACGCCATTCTGGCTATTGGTTGGCTGAAGATCGATAGAAAATAGTTGATACCTTTTGTTCTCCCCTAACTTCTCGGCGTCGGCGGACTGCCGATTGAGAAATTCATTCACTTCATGATTTGGTATCGCTGCAAAGACCCTGTCGTAACCATCAGTTTCCAGCAGGCTGTCGAACTCTGTTGAGGTAACTTCCACTGCGTCGCCCAACGAATAAAAACGTGCCGAAAACGGCATCTCACCGATGTAAAAAATTGGACTGTCCCCCTGTCGCTGAATGCTTTCATAACGGCTGATCAATTGCTTCTCGGTTTTTAATGGTTTTACTCCACTAACACCAATGAAAACAAAAAGGGTGATGAGAACGGGCGTAAGCCAAACAGCCCCCGACCTGATCCTGGACCAAGGACGTAAATCTAGCTGCGAGACCCATCTAGCAATCAGAATTGCCGAAAAGGGCAGAGAAGGCAGGACGTACGTCCAAAGCGTGTTGCCTGCCAGGGTGAAAAACAGCATTGGCGTTATCGCACAAAACACCAGATATAGCGTTGAGGCATCTTGAACAGCATCAGTGAATATACCCTTTGTTGTGCCTCTCGCTGCTGCAAATCCAAAGCCAACCAAGCCAATGATCCCCCACGGAAATGAAGCCCAAAGCCAGAATATCCATATCATGCCCTTGGGCCGGTTGTGGGCACTACCGTATAAATCGCCGGCCCATCCGGGATCCAGAAACCGGCTAAAGTGCTCGCCAATAATGAAGTAGTCGAGGAACCCCGGCGTTTTCAGTTCAGCGAGCACGTACCATGGCAAAGCAATCAATAGTGTAAGAAGTGAACCAAGGAGCCATGGTAGTTTTTTCAACGGCTGTAACCGCTGCCTGAAAATAGCAGCCCAGAGCACCAAGGGGGTAACCGTCAGTACAACAGCCAACGGTCCCTTTGACAACAAACCGACAGCCAGGCCCACGAAGAACCACCAACGCCAATAATCAGAGCGCCCTGAAAGCACAAACCACACGCTCACCAGCGAGAGGGTCGTTCCAAAAACCAAGAATGTATCAGTCATTACTGCGCCGGCACTGATATAGGTGAGTGCCATGGTAGAAAGCACCAGAGTAGACCATCGAGCGACCACAGCACTCCGCGCATGTTTTGCAAGGCACCACGTCAGCCAGATGATTCCAATCGTGGCAAACCACGCCGGTAGCCGGAGGGAAAATTCAGACAGTCCAAATAGCTTTAGAGAGGCAGCCTGAGCCCAGAATGACAGGGGTGGCTTTCCCCAGAATGGAACTCCGGGTTCGAACCAGGGAGTTATCCAGTCCCCGGTTTCAGCCATTAAACGGGCGATCTCCGCATATCGGGGCTCTGTTGTATCCACAAAGGGAAACAGTGTCATCCCGATAAAGCGACTCAACAATATGGCGGCCAGTACCCAGAACCAGGGCTCAAATCGCTTTAGCATTCTTGACGCCTCTAAAGTTACTGATTTGGTCTCGGCTCGAAGCCTCCCGGGTCTCGACCACTTCTTCGGTCAGGTACAGTGGTCGCTGTTTCGATTCGATGTAGGTTTTGCCCACATACTCACCGACGATCCCAACGCTCACCAGCTGTATGCCGCCCAGAAAACTGATGAGGGCGATTAAAGAGGGATAACCGTCAGTCGGATCTCCGAGCATTATCGCCTTCACTACAATCCAGAAACCGAACAATCCACCGACGGACGCGGCCAGCAAGCCAACAAGCGTTGCCCATCTGAGCGGTGACACTGAAAAGGAGGTCAACCCTTCGAGAGCCAAGCCAACCAGGCCCGGATAATCCCACTTGCTTTCTCCAGCCGCTCTCAATGCCCGGTCGTATTCGATGATCGTCGTTGGCATACCGACCCAGGCGAAGAGCCCCTTCATGTAGCGGTTTCGCTCCCCTAACCGCAGAAGGGCATCGACCGCCCGCCTGCTCATCAATCGGAAATCACCCGTATCGACTGGTATTTCAGTACGACTGGTCCTATTCAGCAAACGATAGAAAAGGTGTGCACTCCAACGCTTGAAAAAACTCTCCCCTACGCGTGATCGACGTTGCATCAGGACGATATCAAAGCCTGACTTCCAGCTCCTGACCATCTCGGGAATATATTCAGGTGGGTCCTGAAGGTCTGCATCCAGAACGATCACCGCCTCCCCCCTGGCATGCTCCAGTCCTGCCGTCACGGCTGCTTCTTTGCCAAAGTTACGGCTTAACTTAACCAGGCGGATGCTCGACCTCTTTTCAATAACCGTCTTCACAAATTCGGCACTACCATCTTCACTGCCATCGTCCACGACCACGATTTCCGAACGAATATCCAGGCTCGCAAGGATTGGCAATACATGCTCAAAGAATATAGGGAGCATCGACCGTTCATTGAAAACCGGAACCACCAGAGAAAGTAGGTCTGATTCATTCGGTACGCGGGAAGTCTTAAGAGGTTTGTTCATGGAACACCAGCCTTTGGTAGACAACATAGTTAAATGCAGCGACAGCTACAGTGGTTAGGAGCTGTGCAGGAGCAACGGGGATTTCAAGCAGTTGATGCAGAATGAAAAAAATCAGAACGTTCAGGAGAGATGCGAGTGAACAGGAGAAAACGTATCGCCAGACGGCCTGGATGTGTGGTCGCGCATTTGGAAAAGCGAGGGCCCGCTGCAATCCGTAATTGGTAACAGCACCAACGACACTTCCAGAAAAGGTGGCCCCTACGGGTTCCATTCCAAGCAAAATCAAGCCGGACATGGCCGCCCAGTGGAATAGCGTTGCCATTCCTCCAGCTGCAATAAATCCACTTATTCGTTTAAAGGAAACCTTGTTCATTCTGGCCGGCACACCTACGCAGCTGAGGCTTTTGGAGATCTCCGCATAGGGTATTGGGGGGGCAGTCAAAGCTTGTTGAAGGTTTTGTCAAAAAAATGTCAAAACCCAATCCTGAGTCTCGTAATGAAGCAAGTGAAGGCGGCTAAATCGCTACGGCAATGGGAAAGATGTATCGGTGTTTTAAACTCCAATCCAATACAGACGGCGTTCCGGGAATTCAAATCCGAATCTGAAGGGTGCCAGAGGCATCTAGGCGTTCATTAATTGGCTCTAGGTAGTTTCCGTCCATAAACGGCGTGTTTTCAAGGTGACCCACCCAGCCAGGTGAGTCAATTTGTCTATTTTCGCCGACTTTATGCCGACTGCATCGCAGTTTGCAGGCCTGCGTCACCCTTT
>NZ_JASSVN010000031.1:0-18376 GCF_030540945.1 Marinobacter sp. SS8-8
GCACCGAATTACCGGCCAAAACAATTGCCAGACCGGCGGCTGTGTTCTGCCCGAAAACTGCTGCCAAACCGCGCCCAAACACCGCGCCCAAGAACACGACAGCCAGGCCTTTAACGCTGAAATAAGCGGCGGCCCAACAGGGGCGTCCGGTGGAGGCCGCAGGCCGGAACGCACTTAATTGACTGGTTAAATGATTGATAATATTGAAACATAGTTCTTTGTAGCCACCATCAGCAAGCTCAGAATTCCCATGTACAGAAGTGGCGTTTTCATTTTCTGCAGTTGAAGCTCGGCATAGTCGTGCTCGACCACTTCACGCTTCGTCTTACATAATTTCGTCCTAAGTTCCAGCAAATCCTCTGGGAATTGGTGCGCACCCAAATCGATAGCTTTAAAGCAGGTATATAGTGCAACCACAACAAAAAATAGTGCCAGATAATCATTAGGTATGCTGGCGCAGCCTACCGCCAGGGCGATTCCAGTAGCACCAACCTTCATCTCTAGATGGTTCTGCCAATCGCGCAAGCTCTTTACAAGAGATTCCCTATCCATTCTGTACCTCCCGAGTGTGACCAGCCATACATTTAACGCCGCGCACAACGGCGCCCTGACAAGGGCGTCCGGCGGCCGCAGGCCGCGTATTGATGCGCCTGGTTAAGGGCCGTTCACCCGATTACTTATTTGGGCACCCAAAGTCGAATGCCCACTCCCGACACCTTGCACCAGGCTGACCCATGGCGCCAGGAATCAGAACACCAAATGGACGGAAGCTGACCAATGAATGCGCCGGATTGTCCCGCGACCTGAGCACCGAATTACCGGCCAAAACAATTGCCAGACTGAGGGCTGTGTTCTGCCTGCCGGCAACCGCTGAAATAGCAGCCAAACACCAAACCCAAGAACACTGGAGCCAGGCCTTTAACGCTGAGGTAACCGGCGCCGGAGCGCAGCGGAGGGAACCAAAAGCGCCACGCTTTTGGCGTCCGGTTGACCGACTGGTTAAGGGCCGCTCACCCGATTACTTATTTGGGCACCCAAAGTCGAATGCCCACTCCCGACACCTTGCACCAGGCTGACCCATGGCGCCAGGAACCAGAACACCAAATGGACGGAAGCTGACCAATGAATGCGCCGGATTGCCCCGCGACCTGAGCACCGAATTACCGGCCAAAACAATTGCCAGACCGGCGGCTGTGTTCTGCCCGAAAACTGCTGCCAAACCGCGCCCAAACACCGCGCCCAAGAACACGACAGCCAGGCCTTTAACATTTGTATATACGTCACCGCGACCGTTTTCTCAGCGACTCATATCTCATTCCGAATATTTCTCCAAAATAGGCAGAAAATCCCTTCAGGTCAATAACTTCCCATCACTTTTCCTTCTCGTTTTCCAAACAAAAATGATCAGTAAGACTACTATCCTCGCCCAATGACACCAGGGCATACCACTGATTCAAAAAGGAATTTATGAGTTCTTTCTGATTCCGCCGGGTTCATGGTCGCAACGACCATTTTCCAGTTGCCAGCATCCTTAATTCGACATAGACTGTACATACGTACAGCATTATAAAGGACTCGTACTCATGGACGACATTCCTGTCCCGCTACCTGCCGTTCCCATTCGTTTTATGGATCGGTTCCGGGCGTTCATTCGCGCTCGCCACCTGGCTTACCGTACCGAAAAAACCTACTGCAACTGGGTGCGCGAATTCATCCGTTTCCATAACAAGCGCCATCCGGAATCCATGGGGGCAATGGAAGTTAATGCGTGGCTCAGCCATCTTGCGAATAATCGCAATGTCGCGGTTAACACGCAGAAAACCGCGCTGAACGCGGTGGTTTTCATGTATCACCAGTTTCTAGGCAGAGAGCTGGGCGACTTGCAGTTCACCAACACGTCCCGGGGGCGAAAGCTGCCTACCGTCTTCAGTCATGAGGAAGCAATGTCGGTACTATCCCACATGCATGGCACCCACAAGCTGGTGGCCAGCCTGATGTATGGTTCCGGCTTGCGAGTGATGGAGGCGGTGCGGCTCAGGGTTCAGGATGTGGATTTTTCCGAGCCGTGTTTGTTTCTGCGTGAGACCAAGGGCGATAAATGGCGGCGTACAATCTTGCCAGGATTGATCCGTGAAAATCTGAAAGCCCAGGTTGAACTTGCTCTCGCACTTCACCGGCAAGATCTGGATGATGGTTTCGGTGAGGTCTATATGCCCAACGCGTTGACAAAGAAGTACCCGGGTGCCTCCCGCAGCCCTGCCTGGCAATATGTTTTTCCGGCAAAGAAGCTGTCGATTGACCCACGTTCAGGGGTTCGCCGTCGCCATCATATCGGCGAGCAGCAGGTTCGCCGCTCGGTGAATGAGGCCTTGAAGACTGTGGGCATTCGCAAGAAAGCCAGTTGCCATACCTTCCGCCACAGCTTCGCTACCAACTTGTTAAAAAGGGGCACAGACATTCGCAGTATTCAGGAGTTGCTGGGCCACAATGATATTTCCACAACACAGATATATACCCATGTTGTTGGAACTCACGAACGTGGTATCGGCAGCCCGCTGGATGTTTGAGGGAGCTTTTCGCATTAGCCGGGAACAAACACCGGAAAGCCATCCAGTTCGGCAGAAAGCAGGCGCTGGCTAAACAGCTTTTCCAGCGCCGAGGCGACCAGCATATCCCGGGCCGGTCCCCAGCAGGCCTGGCCGTCAGGAAACATCAGCAGGATCTGGTCACACCAGCGGGCGGCCAGATTCAGGTCGTGCAGGCACATGAATACCGCCCGGCCGGATACTGCCTGATTGCGCAGCAGCTTCATCACCGAGGTCTGGTGCTGCAGGTCCAGATGATTGCTGGGCTCGTCCAGCAGCCAGATTCCCGGCGCCTGGGTCATCAGCGTGGCAATGGCCACACGCTGCCGCTCGCCCCCGGAAAGCGTGTTGACCAGCCGGCCCCTCAGATGCATCACATCAAGCGCTTCCAGTGCCTGCTCTGCAATCGCCAGGTCTTCACCACGTTCCAACTGCCAGGGTGACAACCAGGGATGGCGCCCGATCAGGGCGGTTTCCAGCACCGTGGCCGGAAAGCCGTCCTGCCGGTCCTGGAATACCAGCCCCATCTGTTGCGAGACAAGTTTGCGCCGAATTTCCGTCAGCGGTTTGCCATCCAGAAAGAGTTGGCCGTTGCGGGGTTCCCGGAGACCCGCCAGTGTATGCAGCAGTGTGGTTTTACCCACACCATTGGGGCCAAGAACGCCCCAGACCTGGCCCGGCTGCAAGGACAGATTCAGGGGCACACCCGGGGCACGTCCGGGAATGTCGATGATCAACTCTTCGGTAGTCAATATTATTGCCATTATCGACTCCGGTAGAGCAGGTACAGGAAGGTCGGCACCCCAATCAGCGCCGTGATCACTCCCACCGGCAACTGTTCCGGCGCGATCACCACCCGGGCCAAAGTGTCCGCCAGAACCAGCAGAGTACCACCCGCCAGGGCACAGGCTGGCAGAATCAGTCGCTGATCATTGCCCAACGCCAGCCGGAGCATATGGGGCACCACCAGGCCGACAAAACCAACAGCCCCGGCCATGGTCACGGCGGTCGCCGTCAGCAGGCTGGCCATCAGATAGATAAGCCACTCCAGAGGCCGGACCGACACCCCCAGGGCCGCGGCCTGCAATGAGCCCCGGGCCAGAACATTCAGTGCCCGCCCGAGTGGAAACACCAGCAGGCAGACCAGAACCAGAATAACCAGACCGGGCCCGGGCGTGGTCGCATGGGAAAGGTCCCCCATCAGCCAGTACAACATGCCCGGCAAACGGCTGGCCGGTGTCATGGACAGGATCAGGGTAATGACAGCACCCCAGCCAGCAGCCACCACCACACCGGTGAGCAGAAGCCGGGAGGGGGTCCAGCTCCCGCTGCCATGTGCCAGCCCGAAAACCAGCAGAGTCGCCAGCATGGCTCCGGCAAAGGCCGAACCAGACACCAGAAAACCGGCAACCCCGGCCAGCATGGCCAGCAAGGCACCAACGGCAGCACCCCCGGATAATCCAAGCACATAGGGGTCTGCAAGCGGATTGCGCAGCAGTACCTGCATCAACGCTCCTGCAACCGCCAGCAAGCCGCCGGTGGCGAACGCGCTCAGGGTACGGGGCAACCTCAGATCAAGAATCAGGGTTTGCTGCAGTTCACTGCCGCTGCCGGCCAGCACCCGCAAGGTATCCTCAATACCGATGGCGCTGCTGCCAATGCTGACCGACAAAAAGCCCGCCACCAGGCTTGCCAGTACCAGGACCAGCATGGGTTTCAGGGGGCTAGAGATTGGCACGGGCCTGCTCCAGGGTCTGGCACAGGTGTCTGGCACCTTCCACCATGCGCAGCGTTGGCCGCGCCAGAAGATCAGGCGGCTCCAGAAACAGGTTACCGGCCGACACCGCGGTAAGGCCGTGGAATCGCTGCCAATCCTCCAGCCACTGCTTACTGCCAGCCTGCCCGGCCGTAACAATGACATCCGGGTTGGCTGCCAGCACCGCTTCACGGCTGATTTGGGGCACCAGCCTCGGCAAATCTCCGAAAACATTAACGCCCCCGCACAGATCAATTGCCTTGCTGATCAGCTCCTCCCGGTTCACGGTCATCAGCGGTTGGTCCCAGATCTGGTAGAACACCCGGACCGGCTGTGCGCTGGCATACCTGGACTCAAGACTGGCGATTCCTTGAAGAAAAACCTCCGCGCGTGCTTTTCCTTTGCCGGGTTGGCCAGTTAGCAGAGCAAGATTTCCAACTGCACTGGCAATATCCTCGAACGTTCGCGGGGCGAGCCAGAATACCGGGATGCCAAGGTCCGCCACCCGCTCCAACTGACTCCGGGAATTGCCATCCACCCAGGCCACTACCAGATCCGGTGCCAGCGACATGATCGCCTCCAGATCCAGCCGGTTGCTGTCGCCCACCTGGGGTAACGCCACAGCTTCAGCCGGGAAATCGCTCCAGGCACTAACGGCAACCACGCTGCCTCCAGCACCGGCGGAGAACAGTAGCTCGGTGGCACCGGGGGAGAGCGACACAATTCGCCTCGCCGGTGCCGCCAGGCAGACCTCACGCTTCAGGGCATCCCTCAGGCAAGGCGGCTGAGCCGATACCTCTACCGGCATCAGCGCACAAAACGCTAGCAACAGGGCAAACCCTTTTTGGATCATGGGATTACATCACTGGTCAGTGAGAGGCACTACTAGCGAAAATCATAGCGTACCGAGGCCATGTAGGTCCGGCCAGCCGCCAGATAGTCAAAAGGCTCAAAGGTTACACTGTCATTGCCCCGACTGGTGGCATAGCGGCGGTCCAGCAGGTTATCCACCTTGAAACTGGCTGACCAGCCCGGAAGAAAGTTCCAGGCCGCTCTTACATCCACGGTGCCGTAGCCAGGCAACAGGCTGTTGTTGGCGGCATCGTTATAGCGGTTGCTTTCAGTGATAAAGCTGGCCCCCACGAACCACTGTTCAAACAGGCGATCAACATCCAGACGCAGATTCTTTTCGGCCCGGCGGGGCAGGCGTGTGCCGGTATCACGGTTCTCGCTGTCAGCCCAGGTCAATGCCGCATTCACGTCCCAGTTCCCGGTTTCAAAACCGGAAGACAACTCAACACCACGAATACGGGCAGATTCGACGTTCTCGACCGTGCCCTCGAAGGTGACCGGATCCGACACAAAGGTAATCAGGTCCGCCACGTCGTTCTGGTACACCGCGATATCCCAGAACCATTGATCGTAGCGTCCGGACACGCCGGCTTCCACCATCTGGCCTTCTTCCGGTTTAAGGTTGGGGTTACCGGTGTAAAAGGGCACAGTCAGATACAGATCGTTGAAGGTGGGTGCCCGGAACGAGGTGGCGTAACTCAGGCGCAGGCGGTGAGTCCGGTCGAACTGGTGCCCCAGGGCAATACCGCCGGTTTCCTCCTTGCCGTAGGCTTCGTTGTCGTCCAGGCGGGCACTGAGCAACAGGTCGGTGGCCTCGTAGTTGAGGCGGGCCTGGCCAAAGACCGCGCTGTTGGTGCGGCTGTCCTCGGTGAACTGGCTGGTGCCCTCAACCTCGTCCATTATTACTTCCGAGCCGATGACGAATTCATGCACACCGGCGGTCAGGGTGTTTTCCCAGCGCGCCGACCGGTACAGCGTGTTGAACACGCTGGGGTAGGAACCGAACGTCTCCTGTTCGTCCCGGGATTCAGAGAACTGGATACGGGTGCGCCAGTAGTCACTGGCCACGGCCTCCAGGTAAAGTCCCATGGCACGGACCAGGAAGTCGGTGTCACCCCCCTCGAATTCGGTATTGCCCTCGGACTGGAACACCGTCAGCCCGACACCGCCGCCCTGGCCAAACTCGTGACTGACTTTTGCCAGCCCTCCGGCATTGCGAAACCCCTTATCCTCGCCACCGGCCCGCAAGTTAGTGCCCTCGGTATCGGAATAAACCCCGCCGGCCAGAAACGCCGACTGCCCCTCCCTCGCGGCCACGCCGGCCGTGGTTTCAAGCGTCTCGTAGGAGCCACCGGACAGTTCCGCCCAGCCCTGGCGGCCCGCTTCTGGCTCAAGGGTAAAAGCCTGGATGACACCGCCCACCGCATCAGCCCCATACAGGGAACTTTTCGCACCGCGTACCAGTTCGACCCGCTCCATCAGTTCCGGCGGCAGAAACTGCCAGGGCGGGATGCCGGCGGTGGCTGAGCGCAGGCGAATACCGTCCAGCAGCAGAATCGTACCGGAGCTGCCGGCACCGCGCAGGAATACGCTGGTGGTTTTGCCATAGCTGCCATCGGAAACCACATTGACGCCTGGCTGGGCGTCCAGCAGATCCCGGAATTCGGCGGGCTGCTGGCGACGGATGTCGTCTTTTTCGATAACCGTCACCGACGACAGACTTTCACCCACTGTTTTCGGGCCAAGGGTTGCCGTGACGATGATCGGATCAAGGGCTTCGGTGGCATTCTGGCCCAACGCAAGGGCGGGCTGGGTTAACATTGACGCTGCTGCCACCAGGACAGGCAAGGAACATCTCACAGACATTATTTTTTTGCTCCGCAATCCGTGCTCGCCCGCACGGAGATCAGGTTTTTGCTGCGGAACAGGAAAGCAGGGGGCAGGTGGTCATCGGGTGGCGGGAAAGCGGAACCGGATTATCACCCACCCAGGTCGCCCACCGCAACATCGGGTGTTTTTCCAGGCCGGTCTCCGGGCTGGCAGGCGGAACCGAGGTTCCCGGGCAATCACCTTCCCATGCCATCACGACACAGTGGCGCATCAGATTGCCGTTATCCTGCTTACCGTTGCGGGGGCAGCATCGGACTTGCGCTGGCGTTGCCAGGCTCACCGATTTCCCGTTTCACCCGTCGCGCTGTGCGACGGACACCTGAAAAAGTAGGGGCAAGGCTAACAACACCGACTAAAGCGGTCAATGAGATCTATCAAGGGTCTACATGGCCGCTAAGGGTTCCCGCTGCTATATTCCCTATCTGACAACCAATTTCCCCCGCGAAAACAGGGAGTTTTATGCAGGCCGAACTCATCGACATCCGCAATCACATGGCGCAGTACCCGCCGTTTGACGAGATGGCCGAGGAACTGCTCGACAGGGTTGTGGGCAGCATTGAGGTGGTGTATTTCAAGGCGGGCACCCAGATCCTGGGGTTCGGTGAGCAGAACGCCTGGCTTTGCTATGTGCGTAGCGGGGCTGTGGAGATCTATCGCCGCTCCGGCGAGCTGTATAACCGGATCGGTGAGGGAGAGGTTTTCGGCCAGTTTGGCCTGCTGATGCGCAAGAAGGTGCGGTTTCCGGCGAAGGCTCTGGAAGACACGCTGATTTACAAGATCCCCGGTGAAACCTTCCATTACCTGTGGGAAAACGACGAAAATTTTGCCGATTTCGTGGAAATTGAGGACCGCAGCCGCCTGCGATCCGCCCTCTCCCGGCGGGAAAAGTCCAACGAACTGATGACTTCCAGGGTCATCAGGCTGGTATCCCGGGAGCCGATCTCGGCGCCCTGCACGGTGCGGCTCCAGGAAGCCGCCCGGATCATGACGGACAACGGCGTTTCCGCCTTGCTGTTAATGGATGAGAAAGACGGCAAACCGGTGCTCAGGGGCATCATTACCGACCGGGATCTGCGTACCCGTGCGCTCAGCGAAGCCCTGCCCTCGGAGACACCCATCAGTGACATCATGTCGGAGGACCTGATCACCATCCGCTCGAACGCCTTCATCTTCGAAGCCATGCTCACCATGCTTCACAACAATGTGCACCACCTTCCGGTGATGGATCGGGACGAGGTGCGGGGCGTGATCGCCCTCTCCGACATTGTGAAATACGAGAGCCAGAGCAGCCTTTACCTGGTCAGCAATATCTACCACCAGCAGGATGTTAAAGGCCTGAAGAAGGTCAGCCGGGATGTGCGCGACAGTTTCGTCCGGATGGTGAACGAAGACGCCAATTCCCACATGATCGGCAGTGCCATGGCCGGAATCGGGCGCAGCTTTACCCAGAGGCTGCTTGAGCTGGGCGAGGAAAAGCTCGGCCCACCCCCGGTTCCCTACTGCTTCATGGCCCTGGGTTCCATGGCCCGAGATGAGCAGCTGGTAGTGACGGACCAGGACAACGCCATGATCCTGGACGACAGGTTTATTCCCGAACAGCACGATGAGTATTTCCTGGCGCTGGCGAAATTTGTCAGTGACGGACTGGCCGAATGCGGATACACCTACTGCACCGGCGATATCATGGCCACCAACCAGAAGTGGCGGCAGCCGCTGCGGGTCTGGAAAGGCTACTTCGCCGACTGGATTGACAACCCGAAGGCCCAGGCCTTGCTCAACAGCAACATCTTCTTCGATCTGGATGGCATCTATGGCCAGACCGAATTTGCCGAGCAGTTGAAAACCCTGGTGGCCGACAAAGCCAGCAACAGCCCGCGGTTCCTGTCATTCCTGGCCCGCAACGCCCTGAACCGGACACCGCCCATCGGCTTTTTCCGCACCTTTGTGCTGGAAGAAGACGGCAAACAGCAGAAAACCTTCAACCTCAAACGCCGGGGCACCGCCCCGCTGTCGGATCTGATCCGGGTCCACGCTCTGGCCTGCGGCTCCCGGGCCCAGAATTCCTTCGAGCGGCTGAAAGTCATCGGCAATACCAAGCTGCTGCTGGACGATGATCTCGGCAACCTTCGGGACGCCCTGGAATTCATTTCGATTGTCCGGATCCGGCACCAGGCCCTGGCCATCGAGGCGGGGCGGGAGCCGGACAACAATGTCCGGCCGGAAGACCTGTCACCCTTTGAGCGCAGCCACCTCAAGGATGCCTTCCAGGTGGTCAGTAATGCCCAGAAATTCCTGAAATTCCGGTACAACACCCAGGTGACCCGCAATGTCTGATGACTCGCGGGCTGAACACTCCCTCACCAGCCTGCCATGGCCGGAGCAGTATCAGGCCATGGCCGACCAGAGTAAGTCACCGCTTCTGAAAGCTTTTTACGAGAGCGGATGCGTATCGCCCGATACGCCGCTGTCAGAGGTTCCGTTGGTGGCTGTCGACTTTGAGACCACAGGCCTCGATGCCAACCAGAACTCGATTGTCAGTATCGGTCTGGTGCCCTTCACGCTGGACGGGATCCGGTTGGCCGAGGCCAGGCACTGGATCGTGCGCCCGAAACTGCCCCTGCACCAGACCTCCATTGCCATCCACGGCATCACCCACAGCGATATCGACAAGGCACCGGATCTGGAAGACATTCTTGAGGATCTGTTTGCCTGCCTGAGTGGCCGTGTCCCTGTTGTCCACTACCGGAATATCGAACGACCGTTCCTGGATGTGGCGCTGAAGTGGCGGCTTGGTGAAGGCATCCGCTTTCCGGTCCTCGACACCATGGCCATTGAGGCCCACCTGCACCCGAACCGCCAACCTACCATGTGGCAGCGATTCCTGGGGAAAAGTCCGGTATCGATCAGGTTAGCGGACAGCAGGCTGCGTTATGGGCTGCCCCATTACGCGGCCCACAACGCGCTGATCGATGCCATTGCCACGGCGGAGTTGTTGCAGGCCCAGGTGTTACATCACTTCAGCCGGCAAACGGCGATTGGCGATCTCTGGCTGTAGCCTTATTGTCGGATTACGCTGCGCCAATCCAACCTTCCCAGATGCCCCAATCCCGCCGCCTGGGCGTCCGGCCCGGCTACTGACTGGCCATATCGGCCTTGGGTTGGACCTCGTTGATCCATTCGCCATAACCCGCCGAAGCCATGTCCTCCAGGGGAATGAACTTCATGGCAGCGGAATTCATGCAATAGCGCAGTCCCGTGGGGGCCGGGCCATCGTTGAACACATGGCCCAGGTGGGAGTCCGCGTAGCGGCTGCGAATTTCCGTCCGGCTCGTGAAGAATGAGCTGTCATCCCGCTCAACCACCGCATCCGGCGTGATGGGACGGGTAAAGCTGGGCCAGCCGGTGCCGGATGTGTATTTGTCCCGGGAGGAGAACAGGGGCTCACCTGAGACAATATCCACATACAGGCCCGCCCGCTTGTTGTCCCAGTACGGGTTATTGAATGCCGGTTCGGTGCCGTCTTCCTGGGTGACCTCATACTGCCTATCGGTCAGCCGCTGTTTCAGGGTTTTCTGATCAGGCTTCACAAAGCTCTGGCGATCAAAGCCCGGGTCCGCCTCGCCGGTCGCCATGGCTGCCGGCCTGAATCGGGAAAAGTCCAGTTCGTAGTCTTCACCATACACCTTCTCGATAAACTGATAACGGCCTGAATTGAAGGTGTAGAAGTTATAGCGAATCGGATTTTTCTTGTAATAGTCCTGGTGGTACTTCTCTGCCGGATAAAAGGTTTTCAACGGCACAATTTCAATCAGCACCGGGTTGTCGTAGATACCTGATGCCTCAAGCGCCTGCCTGGCCGCCTCCGCCAGGCGCTTCTGCTCATCGTTGTGGTAGAAGATCGCCGGGCGGTACTGCCGACCCCGGTCCACAAACTGACCCTTGATGTCGGTCGGATTCATCATCCGCCACAGCCCGGCCAGCAGACCTTCGTAGGTCATTTTCTCCGGGTCGTAATACACCTGGACTGCTTCGGTGTGGCCAGTGCGGCCAGACGAGACCTGCTGGTAGGTGGGATTCTGTTCATCGCCACCGGCGTAACCCGAGACCGCCTCGACCACGCCGGGGATCTTTTCGTAACCGGCCTCGACACACCAGAAACAGCCGCCGGCAAAGGTGGCCACCGCCAGCCCGGGATCATCCGGTGCGAATTCTGTGTCTTTGCGATCCTGCTTGTCAGCGGTCGCGTAAGCCGCAAACAGGCCACCGAAAGACACCAGCGCCAAGGCGGCCAACATACCCGTAATCGTGCGTTTCATGATAACTCTCCTCTACGTGATTCCATGCCGACAGCGTACCGCCCCGGATTCACGAAAGCGTTCGGTAGTTGTCACGAATCCATAACATCGTGGATTATTTACCGGCGGCACCCTCTGGCTCATCCGCCAGCGGAAGCCAGACAGAGAAAACAGCGCCGGTGTCACTGCGGACCGAGAGCCGGCCCTGCTGCAGGGATACCATCCGCTGGGCAATGGCCAGGCCGAGCCCGGCGTGGCCGATGCGAGAGGAGCCAGGGGCCTGATAGAAAGGTTCGAACAGGTGATCCATATCGGCCGCGTCAATACCGGGGCCGGCATCAGCCACGGTAATCTCCGCGCCATGCTCCCCGGCGGCGACGCCAAGGGTGATCTCGCTGGCCCTGGGCGAATGGTTGATGGCATTTCCTATCAGGTTATCCAGTACCCGCTCGGTCATGGCGATGTCGGCCAGAACCCGCACAGGAGCAACCTCGACAATGGACAGGGACACGCCGGCGTGTTCGGCTTCGGGCCGGTGTTTCTGCACCACATCGTGCAGCAGTTCGGCAACCACGAACGGCTCGGGTGTGGGCTGCTTTTCCCGGGCATCCAGGGCTGCCAGCTCAAACAGTTCTTCCACCAGGCGTCCGAGCCGGTGAGTTTCCGCCAGTGCCACATCGAGAAACCGGGCGCGCTCATCGCCACTCAGGGTATCCTGCTTAAGGCGTAACGCCTCAATGTAGCCCTGGATCGACGCCAGGGGGGTGCGCAGGTCGTGAGACACCTGGGCTACCAGTTGGCGGCGCTGGGCGTCCTTGTCTTTCAACTGGTCCAGTTGCGCGGCAATGCGCCCCGCCATCTGGTCAAACCTGGCGGTCAGGTAATCGATATCGTCGCCTTTACCGTCGACTGCGGGCGTTCGTTCAGGAGACATGCCGCTCTCAAAGGCCTCAACCCGCTCGGTCAGTCGGGACAACCGACGGGTCAGCAGGCGGAAAAACACCAGGCCCGCAAGCAGTCCGACAACCAGGCTCACCGCCAGAGCTCCGGCCCCCATCTGCAGTAACCGGTCGCTGTGCACCATGCTTTCGGCCAGATCGTATTCCTCTCCCCGAAGCACCACATACAGGTAGCCGGTGGGATCCTCTGCGGAAGGGACAGGCGTTACCGAGAACACCTTGTGCCGGTCATGGCTGCGGGGGTCGTCACCGGGCAGCGGGTAGGCCTCCGGATTTTCCAAAAGGGTCCGGATCGGTTCCAGGGAAACCCGGTTACGCTTGATCTTGTCCGGGTCGGCGGAATAGGAAAGGATCTGCCCATCCCTGTCCAACAGGTAAATCTCAATGCTTGGATTGATGGTCATGTACAGTTCGAACAACTGCCTGAGGGCATCCCGGTTGAGCTTGCCGTCGGTAACCAGGTTGCGATCTGACACCAGGTTACGGGCCAGATCGCGATTGAGCTGATGGCTCACCGCCGCGGAATACTCCCGGACCGAGGCCAGGCTCAGGAAGGTAAACAGCCCCCCCACCACCAACAGCAGAAGGAACAGGCCAATGGCCAGCCGGGCATAGAGCGTTCGGAACACCGACAGAGCCATGATTAATCCATGAACCGGTACCCAACGCCCCAAACGGTCTGCACATACCGGGGGGCGGCGGGATCAGTTTCAATCTTGTTGCGCAGGCGGTTGATATGGGTATTCACGGTATGCTCGTAGCCTTCGTGGTTGTAGCCCCAGACCGCATCCAGCAGTTGCGCCCGGCTGAACACCCGGCCCCGATGGCTGGCAAAGTGCCAGAGCAGATCGAACTCCCGGGCGGTGAGTTCCACTTCCACCGCCTGCATAAAGACCCGTCTGCGGACAGGGTCGATACGCAATCCGTCGACTTCGATTTCCCGGGCGTCATTGTCGGAAGCGCGATGGGAGGAAAGGGCGTCCACACGCCGAAAGAGTGCCTTGATGCGGGCCGACAGCTCAGCCACGCTGAACGGCTTGGTAAGGTAATCATCCGCCCCCATTTCAAGCCCCAGAACACGGTCCAGCTCGGTACTCTTGGCCGTCAACATCAGCACCGGCACGTAGCCACCTTCAGCCCGGATCTCCCGGCACACCGCCAGACCATCCAGCCCGGGCAGCATCAGATCCAGAATCACCAGATCGATGCCGCCCTCACGGAAACACTCCAGACCGGTGTCGCCCCGATCCATCAGGACCGCCTTCATACCCAGGTCCGATACCTGCATGCGGACCAGCTCACCGATGCCGGGGTTGTCCTCAATAATCAGTACGGTTCTTGTCATGATCTTCGCGCCCGTTGTAACCACCGGTGGCTTTTACTGCGATTCAAAGGGGAGTGTAGGCTGAAAAGTTCACAAAACCATCACAGCCCCGTTTCCGGGCCTGGATAGCGGCCTTTATGTTTAGTCGTTAGAATGAATCGAAATTCCGGCACGAGGTTTCAGTGGCAGACAAAACCATAAGCAGGGCAACACCCGCCGACGCGTTCAGGCGGGCGCGGCGCATGTGGCTCAAGGGTGAGCGCATCCACCTGGCGTCTCTGTCTGATGACCTGGGAATCGGCCGGGCCACCCTGTTTCGTTGGGTCGGCAACAAGGACCTGCTGATCGGAGAGGTTCTCTGGTCCCTCTACGATCCTCTGCGGCTGGAGGCGATTGCCAATACGCCAGGCAAAGGGGTGGATTTTATCGTCGGCGTTTACCGCCGCACCAACTCGACCATCCTGCACTTTGAGCCGCTTCGGCGTTTCATCAACCAGGATCCGGAATACGCCCTCAAAATCCTGACATCGTCCCAATCGATCCTGCACACCCGAACGGTCGAGACCAATACCCGGATGCTGAAGGAGCAGGTGGCCTCCGGCCACATCAAGCCGCCAATGAACATTTACAGCCTGTCCTACTTCATGGTGCGGCTGGCGGAATCCTGTCTGTACAGCGACATCATCGGCGGGCGTGAGCCGAGGAATGCGGAGCTGGAGGATGCCTGTACGGCGGTGCGGATTTTGCTTGGAGGGAAGGCCTGACGTCGGGAGCTGGTCGTGAAGGCGGGGTCAGATGAAAGCGTTCATCTGACCCCATGTTCGTACTACAGCTGCAGCGACCGGACTTCCAGGAATTCTTTCAGCCCCCACTTGCCAAATTCGCGGCCGATGCCAGAATGCCCGAAGCCGCCGAACGGCGCCAGCGGGTTAAACGCTCCACCGTTAACGAAAACCTGGCCGGTGCGCAGTTTGCCGGCGATTTTCCTCGCCTTGTCATCATCGGCGGACCAGACTGCACCGGAGAGACCGTACTGGGTGCCGTTGGCGATTCTGATGGCGTCCGCTTCATCCTTGTAGGGAATCACGCACAACACCGGGCCGAAGATTTCCTCCTGGGCGATGCGGCTGTCCGGTTGCACGTTGCCGAACACCGTGGCCTTCACGAAGTATCCTTTATCACACCCTTCCGGTGCCTCCGGGCCACCGGTAATCAGTGTGGCACCTTCTTCGATGCCCAGTTTTATGTAATCAATCACCTTGTCACGCTGCTGGGCGGAGGCCAGCGGGCCGAGACGGGTAGTTTCTTCCAGCGGGTTGCCGGGCGTCATTTTCGCCACAGCAGCAGCGGCCAGTTCACAAGCCTCGTCGTGCTTGCCCGCCGGAACCAGCATGCGGGTGAGTGCGGTGCAGGTCTGGCCGGAGTTCAGCAGGCAGTTATTGATCGTGCCTTTGACCGCCCCGGCCAGGTCTGCATCCGGGAGGATAACCGACGCCGATTTGCCGCCCATCTCAAGCGCATAACGCTTGAAGTCGTCTGCGGCGGCGTGGGCAATCAGGTGACCAGTACGGGTGGAACCGGTGAAGGACACCATGCGCACATCCGGATGCTTGATCAGGGTGTCGCCGACGGTCTGGCCAAGGCCGCACACCATGTTGAACACGCCCTTGGGCAGGTCGGTGCCGTCCAGAATCTCGGCCAGAATATAAGCGGTCTGGGGCGCAATTTCCGAAGGCTTGAGCACCACCGTGCAGCCGGCCGCGATAGCCGGCACAATCTTCAGGATCACCTGATGCAACGGGTAGTTCCAGGGCGTAATGCAACCAACCACGCCCACCGGCGCATACTGCACTTCGGAATTGCCGGACTGTTCGGTAAACGGGAAGTCCGGCAGCAGTTTCAGGTAGGTGTTGGTCACCGCAGCCGGCATGCCGGCCTGTATGGGTGTGGCGAGCTTGATAGGCATACCCACTTCCCGGCAGACGGTTTCGGCAATTTCCGGCGCGCGCTCTTTCAGGCCCGCGTGCAGTTGTTCCAACACCTTCAGGCGCTGTTCAAGCGTGCTCTCGGACCAGTTGCCAAAGGCCGCGTCGGCTGCCGCGATGGCCTGCGCCATTTCATCCCGGCCGGAGGCGGGCACCCTGGCAATGACCTCACCGGTGCCAGCTTCGTGAACATCGATCATCTCTCCGGTCCAGGAAACCCACTGGCCGTTGATGTAGTTCTTGCTCAGTTCTCTCATATTCTTCCCCTTACTCAAATACGATTACGCCCCGGCCGTTCTTACCTGCCACCATATCATCGAAAGCCTGGGCGGCCGCCTCAATAGGGTAGATCCGGGTAACCAGCTCAAGTAGAAAGTGGGGTCAGATGAAAGCTTTCATCTGACCCCCTGTTCATGACCCCGTGTTCAAATCAAAGATCACCGAATTTCCTGCCCTCGCTGACCAGCTTCTCCAGCAATGTCGCCGGCGCCCACTGCTCACCACCGACGGTATCCCGGTATTTCTTCACCGCACAGAGAATGGTGCCCAGACCCTCCTGGTCGGCCCAGAACATGGGGCCGCCGCGGTAGGCCGGGAAGCCGTAGCCGTAAATCCATACGATGTCGATGTCGATGGGCCGGTCGGCGATGCCCTCCTCCAGAATCTTGGCCCCCTCATTGATCATCACGTACATGCAGCGCTCCAGGATTTCCTGGTCACTGATTTCGCGCGGAGTAATGCCCTGCTCCTTACGGAACTCCTCGATCAGTTGCTCCACTTCGGGGTCCGGAATCGGCTTGCGGCTGCCTTCCTCGTATTTATAGACACCCGCCTGGGTCTTCTGGCCAAGACGGCCCTGCTCCGCGAGCTTGTCCATCCAGCTGGCCCGAATGTCCTCGCCCGCCTTGCGCCGCTCTTGCCGGATACGGTAACCCACATCAATCCCGGCCAGATCGGACATTGCAAACTGGCCCATCGGCAAACCCAGACCGGTTAGTACCTTGTCCACCTGCTGCGGGGTTGCCCCCTCGTCCACCAGTGACATGGCCTCGATGCCGCGCTTGTGCAGCATCCGGTTGCCGACAAAACCATAGCAGTTGCCCACCATGACTCCGACCTTCCTGACCTTCTTGGCAACCGCCATCACGGTGGCTTTGACCTCATCGGAGGTCTTGCTGCCGCGCACGTTCTCCAACAGCCTCATGACGTTGGCGGGGCTGAAGAAGTGCATACCGACCACATCTTCGGGGCGCTTGGTGGCAGAGGCAATCTCGTCGATATCCAGGGTCGACGTGTTGGACGCCAGGATCGCGCCGGGCTTGCAGATTTCATCCAGTCTGGCAAAGATTTCCTTCTTGATGGCCATGTTCTCGAACACAGCCTCGATCACCAGATCAACATACCGGAAATCATCGTAGGTCAGGCTCGGGGTGATCAGGGCCATGCGCTGCTCCACCTGTTCCTGGGTCAGCTTGCCCTTCTTCGCGGAGTTCTCGTAGTTGCGGCGGATAATGGCCAGGCCCTTGTCCAGCGCCTCCTGTTTTACTTCCACGATGGTGACCGGAATGCCCACGTTCACGAAGTTCATGGCGATACCGCCGCCCATGGTGCCGGCACCGATGATGCCCACGCTGTTCACATCACGAACCGGGGTGTCCTTGGCCAGCCCCTTGACCTTGGAGACCTCACGCTCACCAAAGAACGAATGGATCAGACCCGCGCGCTGGGGCGATTCCATGCATTCCATGAACAGTTCCCGCTCGCGCTTCATGCCTTTATCGAAGGGCAGGTTGAAGGCGGCTTCCACGGCATCCACGCACTTGAACGGGGAGAACAGGCCCCGGGCCCGCTTTTTCAGGTCTTCACGGAACTGGTCAAAGATATCGCTGCCCTTATCCGTTTCAATTTTGTCGGTAATGTCCCGAACCCGACGCACCGGTTTGCCTTCATCGACCACTTTCTGGGCATAGGCCATGCCTACAGTGCGGATATCACCGCCATCGTCCACTGCATCCAGAATGCCCAGCGCCAGCGCATCCCTGGCACCAACGAATTCGCCCGTGGTGATCATTTCCAGTGCCTTCCTGGCGCCAGTCAGGCGCGGCAGCCGCTGGGTACCGCCCGCACCGGGCAGCAGCCCCAGCTTCACTTCTGGCAGTCCCACCTTGGCACTGCTGACCGCAACCCGGTAATGGCAACTCAGAGCGGTTTCCAGACCACCGCCCAAGGCAGTGCCTTGGATCGCCGCAACCAGCGGTTTGTCACTGTTTTCAAACCTATTCACCAGCACCGGCAGGGTCGGCTGCTGCATTGGCTTGCCGAATTCCCGGATATCGGCACCGGCGATAAAGGTGCGCCCTTCACACACCAGCAGCAGCGCCTTGGCGCCTGCGTCTTTCTGGCCTTGCTCCAGGGCTGCGAGCAGACCAGAGCGGACAGCCTGGCCGAGGGCGTTCACCGGCGGGTAATTCACGGTAATAACGCCGATGCTGCCTTCCCGGTTGTAGCTAACGACCTCGGACATGATTTCTCCTGGATGTTTTATGAAATATGGTTGTAACTATTCAGCTGCCTCCCCGTAAAAAGTCCTGTTAGCCCCGTTCCGGTGACGACATAAAAGCCGGCTCACGCCCGGTAAACAGCTGCGTCAATACCTCGGAGGCACCCAGGTTCTGTTTCCGCGCCGTGGACAGAAGACTGCGCACACGACAGAAGATCAGGGCCCCCTCG
>NZ_JASSVN010000032.1:0-16960 GCF_030540945.1 Marinobacter sp. SS8-8
ATTGTTTACCGGTAACTGCGACGTTTACAGAAGTTACCAGCACTATTGAAATCATTTTTTAGGCATCCTGACCTGGCTTACATATTAAATTAATGTTCGCTTACTTTATTTCGGATTAGTACCTCAGCGTTAGGCGGGAAGGGAGTCGTAAGCCATGAGCGAATACAACCTAGAATTTGCTGAGGCCATGGCCGAGTCGAGAGGCCTTATTCTCCGCAGCGACTCCCTGCCTGAGGAGGGCCAGCGAGCCGCTTTGTACACGGCATTGGTTGCGTGCGAGATAGCATTGAAATACGCATTAGCTCAGGCAGGAGTATCGGTCCCCAAAACCCACGACCTTTCAAAGCTGATTGGGCTCGTGTCTGATTGCTCCGTTGAGGAGCAAATTGCAAAGGGCGTTATCAAGCGCGTCCCTGCAAGCCGCATTCGGGGTATTCCCGCAAGCAAGGATTATGGTGACGCAACACTGGGTAAATTGCTCGAAGCAGAGGAATTTGGGGCATCCAAGTTCCCGAATGAAATTCGGTACGGCCATACGCTAAAACATTTTCCGGCATCGGTTATGCAGCAGGCCAGTCTTCAACTTATTTCTTGGGTTCGGCGTCATGCCCCGAGTATTCAAGCCTAACAAGGCGCAGCAGTTCGCGGCCGATGGCCGCCGGACGCCCCTGTGCTCAGCGTTAAAGGCCTGGCTCCAGTGTTCTTGGGTTTGGTGTTTGGTGTCGGTTCCGGTGTTTGGCCTCGCAAGTAAACAGCCCCCCGGTTCGGCTAAGGTTTTAGCCGCTCTTTCGGTGTTCAGGTCGCGGGGCAATCCGGCGCATTCATTGGTCAGCTTCCGTTCATTTGGTGTTCTGGTTCCTGGCGCCATGGGTCAGCCTGGTGCAAGGTATCGGGAGTGGGCATTCAGCATTGGGTGCCAAAATAAGTAATCGGGTGAACGGCCCTTAACCAGGCGCATCAATACGCGGCCTGCGGCCGCCGGACGCCCTTGTCAGGGCGCCGTTGTGCGCGGCGTTACAGCGACTCAATGGAGCTGGGGTTGACAGGGTGAGGTTGCGATCCTTTCCAGCTTTCAATAATATTCCGTGCTAAATTGAAAAAGGAGTTTTCAATGATCTATCGTTCGGTAGTTTTTTTTCTGCTTTTTTGTCTGTCTCTCAATTCTGCCTTAGGCAATGAGGCTATAAAGGTTCAGTATGAGAAAAAGAATTACGGGCCAACCTTAATTTTAGCCTCTGGCCTCGTCGGTCGCTTAAATGTTCCGGTTGCTGAATTAGAAAGTGCAAAAATAATTCCAGGCGCTGGCATAACTGTGATGCTCCCCGACCGCTCGTATTTTTCCCTTGAAATTTTGACAAGCGAAGACTTCGGTTATGAAGGAGTCGATATTCGTGGTTGGCCTTTGTATTTATTTGGCATCAAAGAAAGTGGGTCTGAGCCAGAAAGTTATATATCTGAATTAAAAAAATCTAAGAAGTTTGTTATTGATATCGATATATCTCCCGATGAGGTTAGAGTTTTTGACACTTCCAGTGGAGCAGGATACTGGGCATTTGGAAAGAAAAAATCCTTTATCGTCCTTGTTGACGAAGATAACTCGCATCAAATTCTAGTGATAAAAACGGAAAGTCTTTCGGAAGAAAGGATTGAAAGACTTATAATCAATGGAGTGATTTAAAAAGTCGTTGTCTAATTCGGAAAAAGAAGATCTTCTCAACATTATTGAAGTATTGTTTGGCCATGATTCTGAAATTGCACGGTTAAAAGACTCATTCAACGTGAGGACGATTGAAGCTGTCGAAGAAGCCCTTGAAACATTAGTTCGGTGCAATGCCAACATGCGTTCTTTGGTTGTAGGACTGATCGGTGGTGCTGGCCTTTTTGTAAGGGGGTGGCTGCGACAGATTCTCTCAAAATTGAGGAGTGAGCTTGAATCAAAGCGTATAAAGTTTGACGGATTAGCTTGTAAAGTCGTTATGGCATACAACTGGAGATCAGCGATAATTATTTCGACGCACTAAGCGCAAGTGCTGCGGTCGCTGTAACAAGGCAATCAAATTCGTTCCGGCCTACGGCCTCCACCGGACGCCCTTGTCAGGGCGCCGTTGTGCGCGGCGTTAGTACCTCAAGTCCGACGGTTGTCGTTCACATCATCCGAAAGCCAAGCCTTGATCAGCGATTGATAGGGCATATCCCGTTTGTTGGCTTCGATTTTGATCCGATCAAGCAGGGTTTCCGGCAACCGGAGTGAGATCGTCTTGGTAGAGGGTTTCAGTTTCGGGAACGAAGCAGGCTTGGCCTGACTCCAGTCCAGGTAGTCGGTGGAATCGTGAGTTTCCCAAAATTCCCGCTCTTCTGCTTCAGTTTTGAACTCAGGCATCTTTTTTAGTTTGCTCATAAACAGCCCTCTCTTTTCGGTGCATGTTGCGAGCTGAAATCACCCGAATCAGCGTGCCGTTCTGCCTCAGTGTGAATGTGATGTGGAGTAATCTCTCATCATCGGTTTCACCAAGGGCATGAAAACGGGCCTCAGCCTGGCTGTGTTTGGAGTCTTCCAGCACCAGAAGCGGCTCATTAAAGAAAATTTTTTCCGCTTCGGACTGGCTGACGCCATGCTTCTCCGCGTTCTTTCGAGAGTTGCCTTCGTCCCAGTCAAAGCCAGTAACTTGTGCCCAATTGATCATAAAAGTATATTATCAGCATATACGCAGGCGTCAACAAGTGCTAACCAATGCAGGCACGGCGACGCCCTTTACATTGCGCCTTCGGCTCCATTTCAAGGGCGCGCATGCTGCAGGCTGCCAACCATGCTACACTCACGGGTTTTGAGCCATTTTTAATCACGGGTAGCCAGGAAGCTACTTTTTACTGAAAGGAACTCTGAACATGAGTAATCTGATTGCCGCCTGCGTAGGCGACATGCACGTTTGCCCGATCAAAGGGCACGGCTCCTCTCCCATCATGCCAAACGGCTCCAGCATCCTTGTTGAAGGTAAACCCATTGCCCGGGTGGGCGATGTCACCGGTTGCGGTGCCGTCATTACCCAAGGCTACCCGTTGGCGTTGGCCGATGGTATGCCGGTGGTGTACCTTGGCAGCCCTTCCAGTCACGGTGGTTCGATTGTCAGCGGTAATCCACGAGTGATTTTGGGTGTCGCCACTAACACGGCACCGGTTGTGGACTTCGCCATGGCTGGCGCACTGGATGACAAAGGCCAGCTTACTCCGGCCGCCAAAGAGTTGCTGGACGAAGATCCGCAGGAATTTGTTCGCAAGGCTGCCCAGAAAGGTGCCTTGATTGATGAGGGCCTACCAGAGCAGTCACAGGATCATGCCTCCGAAGAAGAGGAGCGTTTTAAAGTCCGGGTAGAGGCTGGCATCTTTTTCGATGGTACCGGTAATAACCGCGACAATACCCAAGCCTATCAGCGACAAATGGACGAATGCCTGACGGCCAATGCTGCCGGGGATATATCGGAAGTGGAATGCAGCAGTGAACTGTCGCAGATCATGGAGGGCAGCTACCTTAACGCAGAAACGAATGTCTCCAAGCTGGAGAACCTTTATCAGCGAGAACGAGGTGAGAGCAAGACCGGCGAAAAGGTTTACCGGCTATCAACCTATGTATCCGGGGTTGGCACTAAGTCCGGGAAGCCGGACGATGGTCCCAGTATGGGGCTTGGCTTGGGCGAACAAGGAATACTCAAAAAGATCGAAGAAGGTTGCGGTGACCTGACTGTTGAAATTGGCGATTTTGTCAACGATTCAATCAACGAGCTGGTGCTTGATGTATTTGGCTTCAGCCGAGGAGCGGCCACAGCCCGACACTTTGTCAGCCGGGAGGTGCATGACACAACGGGCTCCTTGTATGGTGAATACAAAGGGGCTTTAGTCAGAGCATTCGAGCGGGAGGGCATCCCTTGGCCCGAGAAGGTTACCGTTCGCTTTGTCGGCTTGTTCGACACCGTTGCGGGGATTGCTGATTTGGGCAATCTGGACTTGTCGGCACACGATGTTGAGACCGGACGTATCAACGTTAACCTACGGCCGGAGGATGCCGAACGGGTCGTCCAGTTTGCCGCACGGGATGAGCGCCGGCACAACTTCTCACTCAACAGCCTCCGGGGTGAGTCCGGCAATCTGCCGGACCACTTCAGCGAATGGGTACTGCCTGGTGCCCACTCCGATATTGGTGGTGGTTACCCGGATCGCTTTCACGAGCGTGTTGAGGTTCGTATTCCACTGGTGGTGAGAGGGAAAGACCGTCGCAATCCCGAAGCTAGTTTTGAATTTTCACGCATGCTACAGGACCGTGCGTTGATCAAAAACGAAGGCTGGATCGGGCCACTGAACCCACTCGCCACATTGGATATCGAGCAGGAGCGCCCACCCGGTTTGCCGGGCAGAGACATCACGCTTCGTCTTTGGCTGGACCGCGAGGTTCGTGGCGAATACTCCCGTATTCCGCTCTATCTAATGCACAAGTTGGCAGTGGATGCTGGTGTGCCTTTCCAATCTATCAACCCAGAAGTAGAGGGCCTTTCTTTACCGCAAGAATTAATGACTGTGGCCAGAAACCTTGCCGCCCACGTTTGGCATGGCAGTGACTTACTGATGACCCAAGAGTCCAGAGCTTTGCTGAAGCAGCGATACATCCACCATTCGGACCACTATCTGAAGCTTGGGCCGATTTATCCCTTTAAACCGGCCAAATATGGCAAACGGGCCGTCCATCCCAATGAAGGGCAGTGGATCGAGGGGCAATATAATGAGTATTAAACATCTAGCGGTCACTCTCTGTTTGTTGGTGCTTCTTGGGTGTTCGGAGCAAACCGAGTCTGCAGGGTCAGTGCATGGCTCAAATTCTACTTATCGAAGTATAGGCGTCGTTGCTCCCGAACACTACGATGTCTGGGTGGATAAGTTCTTTATCGAATCGCTGTCCGAAAATGTTGGGTGGCGCCGACCTTTTGGATTTGTCTCTTGTTGCTGGAAAAGTCCCCCACTCTCCCGCGCGGAGTGGCAAACAACTCCCGAGCTGTTCCTAATTCGCTGGTTTTCGTTCGCAGAGCAACAGTCTTACGAGGCTGTGATCAAACTGGATAAACCTCATGAGATTGCAGACCAAATGAAGGAGGTGGCTCCCTTTGAGCGCTACGGTGAGATCGTTGAGCGCCCACGTTACAACCTTGTTTTTGGTCTTGCACCGGGTGGCACAGTAGTTCTGTGGATAATGAACCGGGCGGAAAATGCCATCGAAGTAGGCCGTTACAAGGCGAAGCCGTTCAACAACGAGAAATCAGACTACTCTCAATGGGTAGATGAATATCTGGAGAAAGAAGGCCAATATCTTCGAAAAAACGGGATCAAACTAGATGGCTGGTAGGTATATAGTATTACAGTTTGGGTTGTATATGCCGGTCCAAATGCGCGGTTATTTGTCGCTGCCCTGCATAAGAGGCCTGGCGCTCCCTCTTTGCTGATGGCACAACTCACAACCCATCTTGTCGTCCGGGCACACCCTGGACGGGGTGACTTTTCATCAGAATATCGGTAGGGATGGTCGTACCGAGGAGAACGGGCATCGCTCCAGCCAAGATGTGAGAGTCTACCTGACGCCATGCCCCAAACCGTGCTTACGCACAGCCAGTTCATGATCACACCGGAACGGGTTAAATACCAGCCCTTATCGGCCTGGACCACCGATGAATCCCAGTGCCCGACTCTATCAGTGCGCCCGCTGCCATTGCCAGGTGATCCTCTGCCGCCACTGTGATCGGGGGCAGGTCTATTGCGCTGACGGCTGCGCCGATCTTGCCCGTACCGTTTCACAGCAACGGGCGGCCCGTCGCTACCGCTTAACCCGCCGTGGCCGGTTCAATAACGCCCAGCGCCAGCGTCGCTTCCGAGCACGCCAACGACAAAAAGTAACGCATCACGGTTCCCCGCCGCCGATCCGTCTTGCTCTACTGTCTCCTATGTTGAGCCAGCTGGCCCTGCACCGGGAACACCTCAAAAAGCACACCGAATCCGTCCTGGTCTGCCATGTTTGCCACTGCGAATGCGATCCCTTCCTTCGGCGCGACTTCCTGCGACCCCCGGAACGGGGCAAACCCGATCAAAGGTGGTGATGACCGCCACGGCTTGAAGGAGCAGAGCCTTGAGTAATGATCCCGAACGCGACACCAAGATTCTGCGTTACCACCTGGTGGAACACTGGGGCGTGCATACCATCGCCGCCCAGTTGGGTATCCATCACTCCACCGTTGATCGCGTACTTTCCCGGGCCGGCCTGCCCAAAGCGGAACGTGCCCGACAGGCTTCCATCGTCGATCCCTACATCCCCTTCATTCTGGACACCCTGGCGCAGTACCCCCGGCTCACCGCGGCCCGGCTGTATGGCATGCTGCAAGCGTTAAAGGCCTTACTCCGGTGCTTTTTGGTTTAGTGTTTGGGCGCGGTTTCGGTGGTTGCCGGCAGGCAGAAAACCGCCTTCAGTCTGGCAAGGGTGTTGGCGGCCAATCGGGAGTTCAGGTCGCGGGGCAATCCGGCGTATTCATCGGGTGGTTTTCACGCATTCGGTGTTCTGGTTCCTGGCGCCATGGGTCAGCCTGGTGCAAGGTGTCGGGAGTGGGCATTCGACTTTGGATGCCCAAATAAGTAATCGGGTGAACGGCCCTTAACCAGGCGCATCAATACGCGGCCTGCGGCCGCCGGACGCCCTTGTCAGGGCGCCGTTGTGCGCAGCGTTATGTGGTGCCAACCATGCTAAACTCACGGGTTTTGAACGATGTTTAATCACGGGTAGCCAGGACGCTACTCACCAAAGAAAGGAACTCTCACCATGAGCAATCTGATTGCCGCCTGCGTTGGCGACATGCACGTTTGCCCGATCAAAGGGCACGGCTCCTCTCCCATCATGCCAAACGGCTCCAGCATCCTTGTTGAAGGTAAACCCATTGCCCGGGTGGGCGATGTTACCGGTTGCGGTGCGGTTATTACCCAGGGCTACCCGCTGGCGCTGGCCGATGGTATGCCGGTGGCCTACCTTGGCAGCCCCACGAGTCATGGCGGTTCTATTGTTAGCGGCAATCAACGAGTAATACTGGGTGTTGCCACAACCACAGCACCTGTAGTCGATTTTGCCATGGCTGGCGCACTGGATGATAAAGGCCAGCTTACTCCGGCCGCCAAAGAGTTGCTGGACAAAGATCCACAGGAGTTTGTGCGCAAAGCAGCGCAGAAAGGAGCGTTAATTGACGAAGGCTTGCCTGACGAATCCCAGAATGACTCGCCCGAAGAAGAGGCGCGTTCCAAAGTCCGGGTAGAGGCAGGATTCTTTTTTGATGGCACAGGTAACAACCGAAACAACACTCAAGCCTATCAAAAGCAGGTAGATGAATGCCTGACGGCAAATGCTGCCGGGGCCATGTCAGAAGAAGATTGCAGTAGTGAAGTGTCGCAGATTATGGAGGGTAGTTACCTCAACGCTGAAACCAATGTTTCCAAGCTGGAGCGTATGTATCAGCAGGGCCAACTCCAGAGTGACGAATGGGAACAAGTTCACCGCATTTCAACTTACGTTTCAGGTGTAGGTACAAAGTCCGGCGAATCAGACGACGGCCCTAGCATGGGGCTTGGCCTTGGTGAGCAAGGGATACTCAAAAAAATTGACGAAGGCTGCAGTTACTTTCTCTTTCAACTAAAGCGTAACGTTACTGATCGAATCGATGAATTGGTTCTCGATGTGTTTGGCTTTAGTCGTGGAGCTGCTACAGCCCGACACTTTATTAGCCGGGAGGTAAACGATGAAAACAGGGCTTTGGCCAAAGCCTTCAAGCAAGCGGGTTTTCCATGGCCGAAGAAGATCACCGTTCGCTTTCTGGGCCTGTTCGATACCGTTGCGGGAATTGCCGATCTTGGCAATCTGGACTTCTCTGCACATGATTCAGAAACCGGACGCATTAACGTCAACCTGAGACCGGAAGATTCTGAAAGGGTTGTCCAGTTTGCGGCGCGGGATGAGCGTCGCCACAATTTTTCACTGAACAGCCTGCGGGATGAGTCCGGCAACCTGCCGGACCATTTCAGCGAGTGGGTGTTGCCGGGGGCTCATTCCGATATCGGTGGGGGTTACTCGGATCGTTTTCATGAACGGGTCGAAGTCCATCCACCGTTGGTGGTCAAAGGGAAAGACCGCCGCAATCCGCAAGCGAGCTTCGAATTTTCGCGCATGTTGCAGGAGCGGGCACTGATTAAAAGTGAGTGCTGGATTGGGTCACTGAATCCGCTGGCCACACTGGAGATTGAGCAGGAGCGTCCACCCGGTTTGCCCGGCGGTGACATTACGCTACGTCTTTGGCTGGACCGGGAGGTTCGGGGCGAATACTCCCGGATTCCGCTGTACCTGATGCACAAGCTGGCGGTGGACGCGGGTGTGCCCTTCCAGTCCATAAACCCAGAAGTAGAAGGCCTCTCAATACCGCAAGAATTAATGACCGTTGCCAGAAATCTGGCCGCCCATGTCTGGCATGGCAGCGACCTACTGATGACCCCAGAATCCCGGGCGTTGCTTAAGCAACGATACATTCACCATTCGGATCATTACTTGAAGCTTGGGCCGCTTTATCCCTTTAAACCAGCCAAATACGGCAAACGCGCCGTGCATCTAAATAAAGGACAGTGGATTGAGGGCCAATATCATGAGTATTAAACATCTAGCGGTCAGCCTCTATGTTTTGGTGCTTCTGGGGTGTTCGGAACAAGTAGGTTCCGAAGGGCCTCAGAATGGTCCTGAGTCCACATATAGAAGTATCGCTGTTGTGGTACCCCAGCATTACGATGCGTGGGTCAATACGTTGATTTTTGAATCTCGTTCCGAAGACATTGGCTGGAGAGCTCCAATTGGAGTAATCACTTGTTGCTGGAGAGAGTCGTCGGGGAAGCATGCTGAGTGGCAAGCTATGCCAGAACTGGTGTTGATCAAGTGGTTTTCCTTTGCCGAACAGCAATCCTATGAAGCTCTGATTCACCTGAAAAACGCTGACGAAATCGAAGAAAAGATGAAGGAAATTGCACCTTTTGAGAGCTTTGGAGAGATAGCGGAATACCCTCGGGACACCCTGGTTTTTGGACTGGCGCCGGGCGGGACCGTTGTAGTGTGGATTATGAATCGGAGCGAGAATGCGATTGAGGTTGGGCGTTACATAGCTAAGCCGTTTAACAACGAGAAGTCAGACTATTCTCAATGGGTAGATGAATATCTGGAAAAAGAAGGCGAATATCTTCGGGAAAATGGGATCAAGCTGGATGGCTGGTAGATGCATGTCCTGATAGCTTGGGAGTCAGGCATCACATAACCAAGCCATGCACTGGATGCCAAACCCTCCGCTTCGCTCCGGTTTTGCCACCGGTGATGGCGGGCGTTATTTGCGACATGAAGTTGCATAAGTATATGTTGTAATTCGAGTTATTTTCGTAGTTGTTGGCTCTGCGCACCATTGGCCCACCCAACAGAGAAGTACTCGAAAGCGCAACCTGGTGTTCTACCACCAGTATCCTACCCACCATGCGAAACGGATTTGGTATGAAGCGTTGGGGACAATGAACCCTGTTAAGAGGAACCGTGAGGGGAATCAGAACTGCCAGTGCCAGGCGGTCGGGGGCTAGGATGGAGCGATAGGATGAACGTAAGTGAAGAATCGTTGACGTTCCGTGAGATGCCAGATCTGCCAAAGGCGCTGACAGGCAGTCACCAAAAGGTAAGCAATCTCGGTCGTCGCCTTGATAACGTGGGCGGCGCGTAGACACCGCATTGCCGGGATACAGATTCCATCTACGTCGCTCGTAAAGGTGCTTATGCAGAACATGGCAATGTCGTAGAGCCTTCAGGGAGGAGGAAGGTAACCCGTAAGGGAGCCGGTGACTCTGCGTCGATGAGATGGGGGAAAAAGCGAAGGGTTTCCTGTAATGGGAGGCATACGGATTCGAACTTTGTCCGGCACGAAAGTGAGCCCACGTCCCCTCGGTGCTTTGTTGCGAGAGAGCTGACAGAATCGATTTCATGAAGGAACGACAAATGATCGCCGCCACGGCGAGTGCACCTTCAACCGACGCCCAACGCTGGCAGTCCATAGACTGGCCGGCGATGGAAAAGCGCGTGTATCGACTGCAAGTGCGTATCGCAAAATCTATCCGCGAGCAGCGGTGGGGTAAGGCGCGAGCCCTGCAACATCTGCTATCGCGCTCGTTTGCGGCAAAGCTGATCGCCGTCAGACGGGTCATATCCAATAAAGGAAGCCGCACGGCAGGTGTTGACGGAGAGCGGTGGACCGCTCCCGGGCAATACTGGCGGGCGGCGCAACAACTAAGGACAGCCGGTTATCAGGCGCAACCACTGCGCCGGATCTATATCCCGAAAAAGAACGGTGACCGCCGTCCTTTGGGGATACCCACCCTTCATGACCGGGCGATGCAAGCCCTCTATGCTCTTGGGCTTAACCCCATTGCGGAAACCACGGGGGACAAACACTCTTACGGTTTCAGGGAAAAACGCAGCCTGCACGATGCTTGCAAACAGGGCTTCATTGTACTGGCCCAGAAAACCGCGGCCCAGTGGGTTCTGGAGGCAGACATCAAAGCCTGCTTCGACCGCATCAGTCATGACTGGTTGTTGACGCATATCCCGCTGCCCAGGCGGGTGTTAGGGCAGTGGCTTAAATCGGGGTACTTGGACAAGGAAGCACGCTACGAGACGGAAGACGGCACCCCGCAAGGTGGCATTATCTCGCCCACCCTCTGCAACATGACACTGGATGGCCTGGAAGATCTGGTTGTGCCGGCGTCCCGCAGTCAGGGGCGCAGCAAACTGCATATCATTCGATATGCGGACGACTTTATCATCACCGGGACCACCCCCGCCATTCTGGAGCACGAAGTCCGGCCCAAGGTCGAGCGCTTTCTGGCGGAGCGTGGGCTACAGTTGTCAGTAGAGAAAACACGTTTAAGTCATATTGATCAGGGTTTCAACTTTCTGGGCTTTCACTTCAAGAAGTACCGGAAAACCCTGCTGATCCAGCCCGAGGACGGCAAGACCGGAGAAGTGCTGGCGAAAGTGCGAGGGGTGTTAAAGAAATACCGAGGCATCCCCTTCCATGCTCTGCTGGCCAAACTCAATGCCGTGATCCGGGGCTGGGCCTATGCGTACCGACACGTGGTAGCGAAACAACGCCTGAGTTACGTCGATGACAGGATCTACCCACTGGTGAAAAAGTGGCTACAACGGGAACACCGATCCAAGACGTGGGCATGGATAAGGAAACGCTACCGGGGTTGCTTCAAGGGTCGCATAGAGTACGGGTGCCACTACCCGACAACATCGGGCATGAAACTCATACGCTTGTTCAAGGCTGGAGACTTACCGATCCGGTATCACAGCAAAGTTCGCAGTGACGCCAATCCTTATGACCTGGCCGACAGCGACTACTATAAGGCGAGAACCGCAAGGCAGCGAATGCACGCGCGCCGGGACCGAGTCTTCTTGAACAGCTCGTCCTACGAGAAACTGGCCGCCTGAATGGATGCGTTACTGGATGTGAATAGGTGGGTCGCCTGGGCGGCCTTTAAAGGGCTTGAGCTGTATGATGGGAAACTATCACGTACAGTTCTTATGGGGCGAAGGGCCGGAAGGCCCTTAGCTACCAGGTGGCTTACTGCGTCCCAGCCAATAGCCAGGTTTTCGGGAGTGATGAGCAACGGCAATGACTACAGTTTCATCTGGTAGCTCAATGGCGACTATGTCGTATGGGAAGCGCTCCAGAATTAGGCGCCTTGCACCGGTATTGCCGGTTTCTTCGGGGAGAGGTGATAAAGGGAGGAAGTTTTCTTCAATAACGTCAATGGCTGCATCAACGGCAGCGAAAAACTCGGCTCCGAGTCCAGGCTGCTCATATTCATACCATGCTGCTGCCTCTATCGCTTCCTGCGAGGCATCTTCCAGTATCCTTACCGTTCGCACTGTTACTGGCCCAACCTCGCTCTCATCTTTGATCGAAATTCTTCACGGCTGAGCAGCGTGGCTTTCCCGCTTTTGACATTGGACACACGGCGAACAATTTCATCGTTCCATGCCTGTTCGACCGAGTCGTCACGGGGGCCGTCCAGACTCATTATGAGTTCGCGAGCCAGCGCTGCACGTTCCGACTCGGAGAGAGTCGAAATCTGGGAGCGTAGGTGGTCTAATGTTTCGGTAGTCATGGAGCCTCCGCAAATGACGATACGATTATGCTATCCCTATTCAAAGGCCCTAACAAGGCCAGGCACGGCGACGGCTACTAAATTGCGGCTTCGCCTACATTCCGTAGCCGCGCATGCTGGCTGGCGTTAAAGGCTTGGCTCCGGTGTTCTTGGGTTTGGTGTTTGGGCGCGGTTTGGGTGGTTGCCGGCAGGCAGAAAACTGCCTTCAGTCTGGCAAGGGTGTTGGCGGCCAATCGGGAGTTCAGGTCGCGGGGCAATCCGGCGTATTCATTGGTCAGCTTCCGTCCATTCGGTGTTCTGGTTTCATTGAACCACTACAAAGGGCCGCAAGGCCCTTAGCTACCAGGTGGGTATTGGTCATCGTAAATCTCATCGAGTTCATTTCTGGAGTTACCTAGGCCGTCTTGGTAGACTTTTTTCGGCACAGGAAGATGCCGAAGAGCCATTGCAAAAAGGAGAAGGGAATGCAATCAGATGACAGGGAATACGTAGCTGCTGTAATCAATTTTTTCTGGCAAGGTTTGGCACAGTCTCACTCAGTGAACGAGAATTCAGCAAAAGTAATGTATGAAGCCCTCACAGAGGCGCAGTCATGTACTGCTTCCATAGATTTAGTTCCAAGACCGACTTGCACGCCAAGTATTAATTACATAATCAAAGAAATAGTAAAAATTGGACAGCGCATAACTTCCGGAGATACCTCTTTGTACAATATGTGCCGGGATCAAGTCGCGGCGAATTATAAGACTCATATTCGCGCAGCATTGTGGGGGCTTTAATATGAAAACACTGCTTGTTTTTGCGATTATGTCAATTATTCCTCTTTCTTTATCAGCGAATGGAAATTATTTGCGTATAGTTTACGGAGAACTCGATTTCTATATCCCTAATAATCCTAGCGTCATTGGTTATCTTGGAACAGATAGCGAAATTCTAATTGCAAAATATAGTGACGAGCCTGGCAAGAGTATTGTTGGCTTTAGTTTAGATAAGGATGTAAATACTGGTGGCTGTGGTCCGAGGTTTTTTTTTAAATCTGTGCTAAGCAAAAGTGCATCTGAATGTGACGTAGAGGCGGTTGAGTCTTTTCGGTACGTTTTTATGAAAAACAGAGATTCGGGAACTTGGTCAAGTGGTAATAAGGAAATTTTCTATTTTATCGGGCCGGATAAATCTACGGTATTTTTAGTAGAGGAAGGTGCCGACAATAAAACATATAAAATAGAGTCAAATTTTTTAAGTAAAAAGGGAATCAAAAAAATATTCGCCAGTCATCTTTAATTCTCCCGAATCTGGTTGCGGTTATCACTCTAAAGCCCATAACCAGTGCAGGCACGGCGACGCCCTTTATATTGCGCCTTCGGCTCCATTTCAAGGGCGCCGTTGTGCGCGGCGTTATGTGGTGCCAACCATGCTAAAATCCCGGATTTTGAGCAATGTTTAATTACATGTAGCCAGGAAGCTACTTTTGGCTGAAAGGAACTCTGACCATGAGTAATCTCATTGCCGCCTGCGTTGGCGACATGCACGTTTGCCCGATCAAAGGGCACGGCTCCTCCCCCATCATGCCCAACGGCTCCAGTATTCTTGTTGAAGGCAAACCCATAGCCCGGGTGGGCGATGTCACCGGCTGTGGTGCGGTTATTACCCAGGGCTACCCGCTGGCGCTGGCCGATGGTATGCCGGTGGCCTACCTTGGCAGCCCCACCAGTCACGGTGGTTCTATTGTCAGCGGTAATCCAAGGGTGATTCTGGGTGTTGCCACCAACACCGCACCGGTTGTGGATTTTGCCATGGCCGGTGCGCTGGACGACAAAGGCCAGCTTACCCCTGCCGCCAGGGAATTGCTGGACAAAGACCCGCAGGAGTTTGTGCGCAAAGCTGCTCAAAAAGGCGCGTTGATTGACGAAGGCTTGCCGGACGAGTCTGCGGATGACTCCCCCGAAGAAGAGGATCATCCCAAAGTCCGGGTTGAGGCTGGCATCTTTTTCGATGGCACCGGTAATAACCGCGACAACACCCAGGCCTATCAGCGACAAATGGACGAATGCCTGACGGCCAATGCCGCCGGAGCCATCTCGGAAGAAGAGTGCAGCAGCGAACTGTCGCAGATTTTGGAGGGCAGTTACCTTAATGCAGAAACCAATATCTCCAAGTTGGAGCGAATGTATCAGAAGGGCCAGTTCCAGAGTGATGAGTGGGGTCAAGTACGCAAGACTTCCATTTATGTTGCGGGTGTAGGCACCAAGTCAGGAGAGCCGGACGACGGACCCAGTATGGGCCTAGGCCTCGGCGAGCACGGCATATTAAAGAAAGTCGATCAGGGGAGCGACGATCTGGTAAATGAAATTATCTGGCTCGTCAGTGATCCCATCGACGAACTGGTTCTTGATGTTTTCGGCTTCAGCCGTGGCGCAGCCACCGCCCGGCATTTTGTCAGCCGGGAAGTTCGTGACACGACGGGTTCTCTATACGGTGAATACAAAGGGGCTCTAGTCAAAGCATTCGAGCGGCAAGGCATACCCTGGCCTAAAAAAGTTACGGTTCGCTTTGTCGGCCTGTTCGACACCGTTGCGGGGATTGCTGAGCTCGGCAACCTGGATTTTTCTGCCCATGATGCCGAAACCGGGCGCATTAACGTTAACCTGCGGTCGGAGGATGCCGAACGGGTCGTCCAGTTTGCCGCACGGGATGAGCGCCGACACAATTTTTCACTGAACAGCCTGCGGGGTGAATCCGGCAATTTGCCTGATCATTTCAGCGAATGGGTGCTTCCGGGGGTTCACTCCGATATTGGCGGTGGTTACCCGGACCGCTTACGGGAACGGGTTGAAGTTCGCCCGCCCTTGATTGTCAAAGGAAAGGACCGCCGTCATCCCGAAGCCAGTTTCGAATTCTCCCGCATGTTGCAGGAACGGGCGCTGATTAAAAACGAAGGTTGGATCGGGTCACTGAACCCATTTGCCACACTTGAAGTTGAAAAGGAGCGCCCACGTGGTTTGCCTGGTGGCGACATCACGCTGCGCCTTTGGCTGGATCGTGAGGTGTGTGGGGAATACTCTCGTATTCCGCTGTACCTGATGCACAAGTTGGCGGTGGATGCGCGTGTGCCATTCGATCCTATACCCACGGAAAATCCTCAACTGGTGTTACCACCGGAATTAATGACCATCGGCAGAAATCTCGCGGCCCACGTCTGGCATGACAGCTCGCTATTGATGAGTCCGGAATCCAAAGCCTTACTGAAACAGCGGTACATCCATCACTCCGATCACTACCTGAAGCTTGGCCCTTTATACCCTTTCAAGCCCGGCAAGTATGGTCGCCGAACCGTCCATCCGAACAAAGGGCGATGGGTTGACGGAGAATACCATGAGTATTAAAGCGTTTTTCGTCAGCGTCTGTGTTCTCGTCCTTACGGGATGCCCGGACCATAACGAACCAGAAAGGCCAAGGTATGGCCCGGACCCTGCCTACCGAAGTATCTCTGTGGTTGTACCTCAACATTATGATGCGTGGGTTGAGACCTTTATCCTGGAATCGGTGTCTGGTGAAATCGGTTGGCGGGCACCCATCGGGAGCGTCTCCTGTTGTTGGAAGGAACCCTCTGGAGGGAATGCGGAATGGCAGGCAATGCCGGGGCTGGTGCTTATCAAGTGGTTCTCGTTTGCTGAGCAGCAATCATACCGGGCGTTGATCAAACTGGAGAATGCCCGCGAGATTGAAGAAAAAATGAAGGAGATCGCCCCAATTGAGCGATATGGCAAAATCTTTGAAATGCCTCGTAACGACCTTACGTTTGGTCTGGCACCCGGGGGCACGGTGGTTGTCTGGATCATGAACGGGGCGGAAAATGCGATTGAGGTGGGGCGCTATTCGGCTCGAAAAATAGAAACACACCCCGAGCATTATCATGAGATTACCGAAAGATATCAACGCGACAGTCAGGAGTACATAGATAAGCACGGTATACCAGTGGATGACTGGTAGCTGTCGTGATTAGAAATTGGGAGTAAGTCACCACATAACCCATATGAGCCTTCTCGGAATCAACAGGCAATAATCATTTTTTTGGCCGCGCCAGCGGCCAACCTAAATCCATGAGCAAGAACGCCTGCTTCGTCAGTCTCGCGGGGCTGTCAGGCACTCACAGCAAACACATATAGGGGCTCTCTTACGTGGCTTTAGGCCACAGCCTGACCAGTCGTTCCTTCGGTCGATCAGGGGCACCAGACATTCATCGGTTAACCGGTCACTGGCACTATTCAAGGGTCTGGCTGCATAGCTCCAGTTAGGGTCAGGCTCAGGACCGGTGTAAGCGCACTGGCTCATGGTATTAAGGCACGCCCACGGGGTGGCTAATCAAAGCGACTGGCTTCAACGGCGGTGATAGAAGGCCGGTTCGGTATCGAGTACCAGTCAGCGGACTCCCGGCTTTCGGTCATCATCCTGTTTGATCCAGTTAGACGTCATGCTCACCCCGTGGCGTGACTAACCCTTCAGGAATCGTTGTTCATCGAACACCCTCTGATGCTTGAGCATGAAGTAGGCCGCCCTTCCCAGCTTGTGGGCAAGTGCAGACAGGGCCTTGGCCTTGTTCATACGTTTCTGGAGTTTCTGCAAATAGCGTTGGGCCTTGTCATTGCCCCGCAGATAGAGCACGGCTGCCTCTGAGAAGGCCCATTTCAGATGGGCGTTGCCGATC
>NZ_JASSVN010000033.1:0-16604 GCF_030540945.1 Marinobacter sp. SS8-8
GCCCATCATCACCGGTCGCACCCACCACGTCACCAACACACCGCCCTATGCGCTGCCGGAACACAAAACCCGCACCACCCTGAAAACCAAAACCCACAAGGGCGAGGGCAGCAACGAACTGCGATTCGAGGACGAGGCGGGGCAGGAACAGGTCTACGTCCACGCCCAGAAAGACCTGGGCTTGCTCACGGAGAATAACCGGACGGAGGTCATCAAGAATGACAGCCACCGAACGGTTGAGAACAACGACTTCAGCCACATCAAAGGCAACGAGCACCGCACGGTCGATGGCGAACAGCGTGAAGCCATCGGAAGTGACTACAGCCTGACGGTCGGCGGAAGCCACCACAGCAAACAGGGCAAAAACCAGCTCATCGAAGCTGGCAGCGAAATCCACCACAAGGCGGGGATGAAAGTTGTGATCGAAGCTGGCGCTGAAGTCACCCTCAAAGCCGGTGGCAGCTTTGTGAAGGTCGATCCCAGCGGCGTGACCGTGTCCGGGACGAGGGTGAAGATGAATTCCGGGGGCGGGCCTGGAAAAGGGAGGAGGGTGTCGGCTCAGTGCCCGGTTCTGCCGGCCAGCCTGAGTGAGGGTTCCGGTGTCAATGAACCGGTGCAACTTGCGGAAACCGACACCCGGATCATTGCCGCCCCTGCGCCAAGTTCAGCCCAGGCCCTGAAGGCCGCGGCCAGGAAGGATGTTGCGCTCTTGAAACAGTGCGGACGCAAGCCGGATGGCACCTGCGTGCTTGTATCCTGTTCCTGCGAGAGTGCGACCGTATGACCGGGCTGGATTCAAACACCAGAAAGAAGGCCTGCATCCTGCTGGATGGCGCGGTTTTCGACGCACCACGATTCGTTTACGAGAAAGACGATCAGCCCGAGCTGGAGTACCTGTTTCTGGGCACGCTCCATGAGTCTGCGCTGGAAGTAACCCCATGTTTGGTGAAACCTTCCAGAGCGACCCGGCTATGGCTGGCACAGCCAGAGTGGCAGGATAAAGCCGTCCTCCTCGTTGCAGACGAGACTCTGCCAGTCATCGCCGGGCATTTGCGGAGTCTGCTGAGCGTGCAATTGCCGGATGGTGGGTATTCCTATCTAGTTTCCGTCCATAAACGTAAAACACTAATATTAAATAAAAAAATGAGGTAATCAGGCAGGAAACCTCCAGCGGAGAATGGTATTCTTTGTCACAAGCAATTGAAACAAAAGAAAAAACCAGAATCCGAGGAGGTAACAATGCGTCAAAAACGCACCGTCCAGAGGTGAAGCGGTCCTACGGTCTGTCGCGTTGCGCCCGGAAGGGGCTGGCGCACCTTAAGTCGTACATGTGGTCGGCGGTGGTTGCGCACAACTTGGCCGTGTTCTCGCGACTGCTTGCCCAATAACGGCTCAATCAACCCGAGCCACCCAGGTAGGTTTTAAATGTTTTGGAAATCAGAGCTACCGTTCAGGCAGCTCTGGTTCCACTTGAGAGTGCTGAGAATCACGGCTACTGGAGTGAGCAGCGGGTGTTAATCCCGGTCAGTATGCAGAATATTTGTTGTCAATCGCACGCTTTGCGGAAACATATTCTCTATTGTCGATTGTTTCCATCATTAGCTGATCTTCCAACTGGGTGATTTCTTTGTCTTTCAGCAGGTCAACTTTTTGCTTCGTTGCGTAATAGTTGATTGACTGTGCGCCCTGGTAGCCACTCATTGGATCCCACAGGATTGAGGCCGGCCATAGAAGAAGATTTACCACACCAGCGCCATATTCACGCACATAGAAAGAACCAAAACCGGGCAGGATTCCAAGAGCTGCGGCAGCACCAGGGTTTTTCTCTTCGACGGCGAGACCTTTGGCCTGATAGCCGCGGTACTCCTGTTTTTGCCCTGAGGAGAGCGGTGTTGCGCAGCCAGATATCATCAGGACGCTCAGAACAACACTCAGTACCACGCCTTTTGATCGAGATAGAATCATCTTTATTCCTTAGTTAATTATAATTCCAAGATGACGGAAGCGTATATATTCCGACCGGCGGAATATTACAGATTGGTTAAAATTTTGTCGCGGCCGTAATTGTTCGATTTCTTTAAAAAATGTAAAAACTGAAGGGGCTGGAGATTGCAAGGTTAGATGGGAAACGAGACCGAAAGTTTATTGGAGTCTTAGAGGCATCCAATAAACTTTTTAATAGGGAGGTGTGGCTAAGTCTTCTCCATTAGACTTGCATCAGCCGCCAAGGTAGGCGTTCCGGACATCCGGATTGGCCAGCAGATTCTTGCCGGTATCGTGCAGGCGAATCTTGCCGGTTTCGAGCACATAACCACGGTCAGCCAGGTTGAGAGCCTGGTGAGCATTCTGCTCAACCAGGAAAACCGTAATGCCTTCGTCGCGCAGGTGGCCAATGATCTCGAAGATCTGCTTGATGATCAGCGGAGCCAGACCAAGGGAAGGCTCATCCAGGATGATCATGTTCGGCCTGCTCATCAGCGCCCGGCCGATGGCAAGCATCTGCTGCTCGCCACCAGACATGGTGCCGGCGCGCTGGCGCTCACGCTCCTTGAGGCGGGGAAAGAGCTCGTAGACATGGTTCTGGCTCTTGCGGATCTCGGCCCTGGTGTTGAAGAACCCGCCCATATGGAGGTTTTCCTGGACAGTCAGGCTCGAGAAGACCCGCCGTCCCTCGGGGACAATGGCGATGCCGGAGCGCATGATCTGCGCCGTCGGCTCGCGAGTGATATCCCGTCCTTGCAGAAAAACGCGACCAGAGGTGGCCTGGGGGTGGCCGCACACAGTCATCAGTAGCGTTGTCTTGCCTGCGCCGTTGGCGCCGATGAGAGAAACAATTTCCCCCTTTTTGATCTCGACAGAAACCCCGTGCAGTGCCTCGATTTTGCCGTAGTGGGTATGGACATCTTCTAGTACCAGCATGGTTTTCCCTCAGGCCTCGCCCAGATAGGCTTTGATCACGTCATCGTTCTGGCGGATTTCATCCGGCGTACCACAGGCCAGGGGTCTGCCCTGGTTGATCACGTTGATGCGGTCGGAAATATCCATAACCAGGCTCATGTCGTGCTCAATCAGCACTACGGAAACGTTGTAGTCCTCTTTCAGGCTGACGATCAGCTGATTGAGATCCTTGGTCTCTGCCGGGTTGAGGCCGGCTGCCGGCTCGTCAAGCATCAGCAGCTTGGGCTCGGTCACCATGCATCGGGCGATTTCCAGCCGGCGCTGTTGGCCATAGGCCAGGTTGCCTGCTTCCCGGTTGGCCAGGTCCATCAGGCCCACGCGGTCCAGCCAATAGGCAGCCCGATCCAGTGACTTCTGTTCCCGGTCCCGGTAATTCGGGGTCTTCATCAAGCCGGCAATCAGGTTCGTGTTCAGGTGCCGGTGCTGGGCAACCAGGAGGTTTTCCACCACGGTCATCTGGTTGAACAACCTGACATGCTGGAAGGTTCTTACCATCCCCAAACGGGAGATCTTGTGATCCGGTTTGCCCTGGACTGCCTGCCCCTCGAACAGGATCTTTCCGCCAGTCGGTTTGTAGAAGCCGCTCATACAGTTGAATACGGTAGTTTTACCGGCGCCGTTAGGGCCGATGATGGACACGATTTCGTGCTCCTGAACCTCCAGAGACACCTGGTCTACCGCCAGCAGGCCGCCAAAGCGCATGGACAGACTCTGTACGTCAAGCATTGTCCGTCACTCCTGCTTTTTCAGTTCAATGTGGATCCGGCGCATGGGCATCAGGCCCTGCGGACGCCAGACCATCATCAGCACCATGGCGGCACCGAAGATCAGCATGCGGTATTCGGAAAATTCACGGGCCAGCTCCGGCAGGATGGTGACGGCAATGGCCGCCAGAATCACACCGAGCTGGGAGCCCATGCCCCCAAGCACAACGATTGCCAGGATGATGGCCGATTCCAGGAAGACGAACGATTCCGGGCTGATAAAACCCTGTTTGGAAGCGAAGACGGTACCGGCAAAGCCGGCGAAGAAGGCGCCAATGGTAAAAGCGGTCAGCTTGACTGAGGTGCGGCTGAGGCCGAGGGATCGGGCCGCAATTTCATCCTCCCGCAGGGCCTCCCAGGCGCGGCCCACCGGCATGCGCATGAACCGCCGAATCACCAGGGCGGTGAAAACGGCCAGTACCAGGGAAATCAGGTAGAGGAAAATGACCTTGTCTTCACCACTGTAGGCAATGCCGAAGGTTTCGTGGAAAGAGGAGTTGCCCTCTTCCTTGACGTGCCGGCCGAACTCCATGCCGAAGAGCGTTGGCTCCGGAATGCCGCCGATACCGTTGGGGCCACCGGTCAGGCTGGTCCAGTTGTTGAGCAGAATACGGATAATTTCGCCGAAACCGAGGGTTACGATAGCCAGATAATCCCCTCGGAGTCGCAACACCGGGAAACCCAGTACCAGCCCGAACAGGGCTGCGAGAAGCGCCCCGAGCGGCAGCGACATCCAGAAGGAAATACCGAAATACTCTGAAAGCAGGGCAAAGGTGTATGCACCTACGGCATAAAAGGCTACATAGCCCAGGTCCAGCAGGCCGGCCAGGCCGACCACCACGTTCAGGCCAAGAGCCAGCATGATGTAGATGAGCGCCAGAGTCGCCAGATCCACAGAGCCACGGGATACAAAGAAGGGCCAGAACAGAGCCAGTACAATAATAGCAGTGAGTACCCGGGATTCGATTTTTGCCCGCTTGTTTTCAGCCACCGGCTCTTTATGGGTTTGTGGCAGCGGTCTTGGAATGCTTTTCAGCGTCGCCATGACGCTTTCACGGAACAGCTGGAACAGGAAGACAACCACTGCCGCCAAAAGCACCATCACAATGGTCGAGGTCCCGGCCCCGGTAAGGGTGACATTAATGCCCTGTGCTTCCAGATTAAACCCGAGAATCGGGTAGGAAATAATCAGGGTGATAACGGCGCAGAAAAACGCGTGTTTCAGATTTTGAGCGGCCATCAGATCTTCTCAACCTCCGGTTTGCCAAGCAGGCCGGTGGGTTTGAACAGCAGAATGAGGATCAGCAGGCCAAAAGAGACCACGTCCTTGTATTCACCGCTGAGGTAACCGGAGGTCATGCTTTCGGAAACGCCCAGGATCAACCCCCCCAGCATGGCGCCGGGAATGCTGCCGATACCGCCAAGGACGGCGGCGGTGAACGCCTTGAGCCCAGCGATAAATCCGAACAGCGGATCAATGGAGCCGTAGTACATGCCCAGGAGAAGGCCCGCGACCGCAGCCAGGGCAGCACCGATCACGAAGGTCGCCGAGATGATCCGGTTGGTGTCGATGCCAAGCAGGTTGGCCATGCCCAGATCCTGTGAAACTGCCCGGCATGCACGACCGGTACGGGACCGCGAAATAAACAGGGACAGCACGGCCATACAGACCAGAGTGGTGACGAAGACGGTGATCTGCATGTAGGAGAGCGACATCTCGAACGCACCCTCCGGGCCGAACTGGAAGCCACCGTCAATCAGGGCGGGAAATCCGATGTTGCGGGATCCCTGGGCGAGGTGGACATAGTTCTAAAGGAAGATCGACATGCCGATGGCGGAGATGAGTGGAATCAGGCGGTGACGTCCGCGGACCGGCCGATAGGCTACCCGCTCCACCGCCCAACCCATCGCACTGGAGACGATCATGGCGCAAACCAGTGCAACGATCAGGATCACTGGAAGCCAGGCAATACCGAGGGTGGCGAGGCCGGTGATGGCGATCAGGGCTGTATAGGCACCGATCATGTAGATCTCACCATGAGCAAAGTTGATCATGCCGATGATGCCGTAAACCATCGTGTAGCCGATGGCGATCAGGGCGTAGGCACTCCCGATCGTCAGCCCATTGATGAGCTGCTGGGAAAAATAGAGGAGATCTTGCATTGTATTGGAACCCCGAAAGCCCGCTCCCCCCGCTATCACACCACTGGCGCGGGATGTTCGAACCGAGGGCGGGGGAGGTTCAGCAGGCGCCTGGAAAAGCACCTTCTCCCGGATCCCGGTGAGAAGGTGTTCTCCGCATTACCGTTTTTTAACGATTTGGCTTAGTTTACCGGAGTTTTACTGCCATCTGAATGCCATTCGTAAACAACGAACTCGAACGACTTCATATCACCGGTCTTATCATACTCAACCTTGCCGATCGGTGTTTCGAAAGAGCCGCTGCGCAGGGCTTCCGCTACCTGGAACGGATCCGTGGATTCCGCTTTCTCAATACCTTTGGCAAGGAGTTGAACGGCGGTGTAGGACGTGAGTACAAACGGACCGGAGGGGTCTTCACCCTTGGCTTCGAAGGCCTGAATCAGTTCCTGGTTTGCAGCTTTCTGGTCAAACGCCGGCGGCAGGGTAACCAGCAGGCCTTCGGCAGCTTCGCCGGCTATGGTGTTGATGCCCTTGTTGCCCACGCCTTCCGGGCCCATGAAGGTGGTGTCCAGGTCAGCCTGGCGTGCCTGACGCAGGATCAGGCCCAGCTCCGGATGGTAGCCACCGTAGTAGACGTAGTCGACATCGGCCTGCTTCAGCTTGGTTACCAGGGAAGAGAAATCTTTGCTGCCAGCGGTGATACCTTCAAACATGGCGATTTCCACGCCCTTGTCTTTGAGGGTGTCACGTACGGCGGTGGCAGTGCCCTCACCATACTGCTGTTTGTCGTGGATGATGGCGACGCGCTTGGGGTTCAGGCTGGCCAGATAGTTGCCAGCAACCGGACCCTGCATGCTGTCCAGGCCGATGGTGCGGAACACCAGCTCGTAACCACGTTCGGTAATTTCCGGGCTGGTAGAGGCCGGTGTAACCATCAGGATGCCTTCGTCCTCATATATGTCCGAGGCGGGCTGGGTGGAGCTTGAACACAAGTGGCCGACGACAAAGCGGACGCCATCGTTGACCAGTTTGTTGGCAACGCTAACGGCCTGCTTCGGGTCGCAGACATCGTCGTATTCCACGGCGACCAGTTCCTCGCCCATCACGCCACCATTGGCGTTGATCTGTTCAATCGCCATGCGGGCACCGGAAAACTGCATGTCACCGTATTGGGCGACAGGGCCAGTCATGGGTCCGGCGATACCGATCTGGATTTCGGCGGCGGCGTGGCCGGCGGCTGTCAGGGCGATGGAAGCGCTGACAGCGGTTACGAGTTTCTTTGCCGAAGTTCTCATTGAGTCTGTCCTGTTAGGTTCAGGGTTGTTCTCGTGTTCTCAGCGAGTTGAAAAAACACCACGGCTCGCTGGTTGTCAAGCATCCGTGCCGTCGTCCTGATCCGGGCAGACCAGTGTGCGGAAGCTTTCATGATCTCGCAACTGCTCGAAACTGACATCCACGGAGGCATCGTCCCGGTATGCCTCGGAAATATCAATCGCTTTTTGCAGGGTGCTGATAGCATCCTCCCAGCGGCCGATCTCGGCATAGGCGCATGCCAGCTGATAGTGCGCATGGCCATTATCCGGTGCAAGTTTCAGGGCCCGCTGACACAGGCTGATGGCCCACAGCGGCTCCTGCATTTCCAGAACGGCGTCGGCTTTATAGCTGAGGGCTTCCACGTCGTCGGGGCGAAGATCCAGAATGGTGTCGTAGGCGGCGATCTTGTTCTGCTGTGAGGTTTCCTGGCTGGCTTTCAGCCACAGGGAGTGCACTTCATTGGTGCGTTCAATCTCCGCCTGGTTCTGCTGGATGATGTCGGATTTCTGCCGGAGCTGGTCCTCAATAAATTCCAGGCGCTTCTCGTACTCAACCACCAGTTCGTTCACCCTTTTTTCCGCCAGGCTGGTGAGCTGGTTGCGCATATCGCGGATGGAGTTCCATCCGATAACCACCAGAATTGAAGTTGCACCGGCGATCAGGTAGAAGAAATAAGTCACCGTGTCGGTGGCGTAGGACATGGTTTTGTCGGCGACCGACAGCTCTTTATCCACCACCTTTTCGATCAACTCTGCGCGGGTGTTCATCATCTCTTTGCGCAGCGCCTTGCTTTCCTCCAGCAGGTAAAGCTCTATGAATGGCGTGTACATGGGCTTTTCCAGGGTTTTTATGCGTTCCTCCAGGTTTTCCGGGGTTAGCTCTTCTTCCGGCCCGAGCTTGTCCTGGCCATACAGGGTGCCGGTAAGCGCCATGGTGAGGAGGAAAAGCAGAAAATACCTGATCATCGGGTTGTGTCCGTCGGTCTGTCGGAAATGGAACAAGTTCGTGACCTTAGCATAGTGGCTGGTGGAAAAAATGCAGGGGGACCTCCGTGGCTTGCATTTCCTGGTGCAAAGACCTCTAATGGTTAGTGGTATAAATAAATTGTCAATCCCGAGTCGGAGTAATGCCGTGAACAGTTATGAAGATGTACTGGTGGCACTGAGGCGTGTGATCCGGGCAACGGATCTTCATTCCAAACGCCTCAGCAAGCACGCCGGGCTTACGGGGCCGCAGCTGTTGATCATGAGAACAATTCGGGATCTGGGGGAAGTCACCATCGGAACCATTGCCGACAAGGTGAGCCTCAGCCAGGCGACGGTGACGACGATTCTGGATCGCCTGGAGCATCGCAAGCTGGTTTACCGGGTGCGCAATACCCAGGACAAGCGCAAGGTACACGCCCACCTGACGGACGAAGGCGCCGAGCTCCTTGCCCGGGCCCCCAATCCGCTGCAGGAGGATTTTATCCAGAAATTCCAGAGCCTGGCGGAGTGGGAGCAGACTATGATTCTGGCCTCACTCCAACGGGTGGCCAACATGATGGATGCGGACGATATTGACGCGTCGCCGGTGCTGACGGTCGGGTCTGTTCTGTAAAAAGAGTGAAAAAGGGGTCAGATGAAAGCCTTCATCTGACCCCACTCTCAATATGCAGGCTCAGGAGCCGGAACCGGTATAGGCGATCCGATAGACAGCACCGGCCAGGTCGTCAGAGACCAGCAGTGAACCATCTTTCAACTGGGCCGCGTCCACGGGCGTGAACATCACCCGTGCACCAATGGGTGTGGTCCGGTTCCAGGAGCCGTGTTGCGCGGAGAAAATTCCGCCCTGATATTTTTTCGGGAACATGCTGCCGGTGTAGAACACCATCCCCAGGTCTGCGGCATGGGCTACCGTTTCGGAAACCGGGAAGACCACGTCGACCGGAACGTCTTCACCCTTGTATTCGTTGGTGCGGACATCGCCGCCTCCATACCAGGGATGGCCAAAATGCTGACCCATGGCGGTTTGCCGGTTGATCTCACCAGGGGGAATGTCGTCTCCCATTCCGTCAACCTGGTTGTCGGTGAACCAGAGCTCTCCCGTGGTGGGGTGGAAATCATGTCCGACGGAGTTCCGGATGCCGCGGGTATAAACTTCGCGCTCGGTGCCATCCTGATTCACCCGGATCACACCGCCGATACCCCACTCGCTGAATGTGTCCAGATGCTCGCGCGGTGCCACATTATAGGGTTGGCCCAGCGAGATATAGAGCTTGCCGTCCGGACCAACATCGCAGACCCGCGCGGTATGGTTGTAACTTACAAACTCCCCGGGGATCAGCTTGCCCTGGGGGATGACTGTGAACCCGGCCTTTCCCGTGGTCTGGAAATTACCCAGCTTTTTCAGGGTGCCGTCGGACTGGCCCTGAGCGAAAGGGGCGATAGCGAGGCCTGCGGCCACGCAGAGAATCGAGGCTTTCCTGTTCATTGTTTTACCACTCTCTTTGGCAACGAGTAGGATGCTGGTAGCCTTGGGCTACTGATCGTTCACTTTTTGATCAATGTCAAATCGAGTAAAGACAACGGCCCGGAAAGCGTCAATGTAATTGCACACTGGTTAGACCAGTTATTTCAATGGACGCTGGATCCTCTTCGGGGTTTGTTGCCGAAGCACACCTGAAATACCTCATTGTAGTGCCGGGCAAAATTTACCGTCAGGCCTTCTTTCAGATACTCCGGCAGCTCCTCATAATCCCCACGGTTTGCCTCTGGCAGAATCAGGTTACTGATTTTCTGCCGTCGCGCGGCAATAACCTTTTCGCGGATACCACCCACTGGCAGTACTTGCCCGGTCAAGGTCAGCTCCCCGGTCATGGCCAGATTCTGCTGCGGTGCCTCTTTGCGGGCGATGGACAGAAGCGCGGTCGCCATGGTGACACCAGCGCTGGGGCCATCCTTCGGCGTTGCGCCTTCCGGTACGTGCAGGTGCACGAAGGATTTGTCGAAGAAGGTGGGGTCGCCCTTGAAACGCTTAAGGTTTGATGAGACGTAGCTGTAGGCGATTTCGGCCGACTCCTTCATCACGTCCCCGAGCTGGCCGGTCAGTTTGAAGCCGCGTTGGGAACTGTGAATCCGGGATGCCTCAATACTCAGGGTGGCGCCACCCATGGCAGTCCAGGCGAGGCCAGTGACAACGCCGGTGCCCTTGAGCGATTTCTCTTTTCTGAACGACGGCTGGCCGAGGTAGGTTTGCAGATCAGAGACGCCTACTTTCACCGGCTGGTCCGGATTTTCCAGTAATTTCACAATGCCTTTGCGCAGGATCTTGTGCAGCAGCTTTTCGAGATTCCGCACACCGGACTCGCGGGCATAGCCCTCAGTCACCTGCCGGATGGCGGCGTCAGTGATATTGAATTGCTTTTTCAGCAGACCGGCCCGCTTGAGCAGTCTTGGCAGCAAGTGATGCTTGGCGATGGCCAGTTTCTCTTCACCAATGTAACCGGACAGGCGAATGACATCCATGCGGTCCAGTAGTGGCCGGGGAATGGTGTCCAGCTGGTTGGCGGTGCAGATGAACAGCACCCTGGAAAGGTCCATGCGGACATCCAGGTAGTGGTCCAGAAACTCGCGGTTCTGTTCCGGGTCCAGGGTTTCCAGCAGAGCGGAGGCCGGATCGCCCTGGTAAGAGGCGCCGATCTTGTCGATTTCATCCAGCATGATCACCGGGTTCGCCACTTTTGAATCCTTCAGCGCCTGCACGAATTTGCCGGGCATGGCGCCGATGTAGGTGCGGCGGTGGCCCTTGATTTCAGCTTCGTCGCGCATGCCGCCCACGCTGAAACGGTAGAACTTCCGCCCCAGCGCGTCTGCCACGGAATGGCCGATGGAGGTTTTGCCCACACCAGGCGGGCCCACCAGCAACAGGATGGAGCCGCTGACCTCCCCCTTGAAAGTGCCTTCGGCCAGAAACTCGACGATGCGGTCTTTCACGTCGTCCAGGCCGTCGTGGTCCCGGTCCAGAATCCGGCGCGCTTCGGTCAGATCGAAATGATCCTCGGAATGAACGCCCCAGGGCACCTGGGTCAGCCAGTCGAGATAATTGCGGGTAACACCGTATTCCGGCGAACCCTGTTCCAGCACCTGCAGCTTCTGAACTTCATCACCGAATCGCTCATGGACGGCCTCCGGCGGATTCAGTTGGGCCATCCGTTCCCCGAATCGCTCCACATCTGCGGTCTTGTCATCCTTGGCCATGCCCAGCTCGCGCTGGATGACCTTCAGCTGTTCTTTCAGGAAGAACTCCCGCTGGTGCTTCTGAACCTTGGCGTTGACCTCTTCGCTGATTTCCGACTGCAGGCGGGCCACTTCCTGTTCCTTGCGCATCAGGAGCAATACCTTCTCCATGCGGCGAAGCAGGGGGATGGTGTCAAGCACATCCTGCAGCTCCCGGCCCGGAGCACTGGTCATGGAAGCACCGAAGTCGGCCAGGGGCGAGCTGTCGTCCGGCCCGAAGCGGGACAGGTATTGTTTAACATCTTCGCCGTACAGCGGATTGGTGCGCAGCAATTCCTTGATCGAGCTGATGATAGCCAGGGTGTAGGCCTTGAGTTCATCGGCTTCTTCCTCCGGCTCGGCAGGGTACTCCACTTCCACCAGGTACGGTGGCTTGCGGCGCAGCCACTGAACAATCCGGAACCTCTGCAGACCCTGGGCTATGAACTGGACCTTGCCGCCTTCGTTCTGGGCATGATGAACGCGAACGGCACAGCCGGTGGTTTCCAGCTGGTCACTGGCGGGTATGCCGTCTTCGGTTTCCTGCTCGTCAACAAAGCAGATGCCCAGCACCTTGTGGTCGGTTTCGCCGACCCGCTTCAGGGTTTCCTGCCACGGGTTCTGGTTAACCATTACCGGTTGCACCTGGGCCGGAAAGAACGGACGGTTCGAAACCGGCAGCACATACATTCGCCGGGGCATCATCTGCTGGGGCAGGGCCAGGCTCTTGCTGTGTTCGTCCTTGCCGATGTATTCCGTCACGTCCTCTTCGAAGTCCTCAAGTGAATCTTTGCGCGCGTCTTCATTCATGCCGTGAAGTATCCATCCGGAAAGGTTGTGAGTCCTCCGGGTGCGTTTTCAAAGCGATGCACCGGAGCGTTGCGTATTTAGCTTATGTAACGGCAGATATGGTTATTTCAAGGAGCTGGCTTGTACCCGATCATGCTTGAATTTTCCGGCATCCGGCCCCATGTCCACTGGCAGTTCCCAAAGATTCATTCGACTTCTTCAGGTGCCCTGCATGAGCAACTCTCCCTACATCTTTGAAGCCACCATGGAAAACTTCCAGCAGAAGGTCATGGAGGCCTCGGCCAGCACGCCCATTCTGGTGGATGTCTGGGCCGAGTGGTGCGCGCCCTGCAAGCAGTTGATGCCGCTTCTGGAAAAGCTGGCCAACGAGTACCGGGGCGGGTTCATGCTGGCGAAGGTCAACGCCGACGAGCAGGAGCAGCTCACCTCCAGTCTGGGCGTGCGCAGCTTGCCGACGGTAATACTCGTGAAGGATGGCCAGGCCGTGGATGGTTTTAACGGCGCCCTGCCGGAGAGCGAGATCCGCAAGGTGCTGGACAAGCATGTGACGGCGCCCAAGGAAGACCCTTACGACAAGGCTCACCGCATCTGGGAAGAGGGCGATCTGGAAGGTGCGCTGGTCATCCTCTCGGAGATGAACCAGAAAGACCCCGAAAACCTGAAGGTGCTGATTGATCTGGCCCAGCTAAAGGCGGAAACGGGCGACCTTGAAACGGCTGAGACAGTGCTCGAGAGCCTGCCGCCGGAAGAGAAAATGCAGCACCAGGCCAGGCAGCTGGCGGCCCGGGTGAAGTTCCTGAAGCAGTCAGCGGAGCTGCCGCCGGTCAAGGACCTGGAGATGGCACTGGAGCAGGACCCGAAAGACCCGAGCGCGCTGCACCAGTTGGCGCTTCATCACGTATTACAGGAAAACAACGCCGAGGCCATGGACCTGCTGATTCGCCTGATGCAGGTAGACAGCAAATACAAGGACGAAGTGGCCAAGACCACACTGATCGAGCTGTTTGACAAGCTGGGTAACAACAACCCGGACGTGCGGGCCTATCGGCGCAAGCTGTATACCCTCATGCACTGATCCGTTCGAGTAGCCAGCAGCGGGTAGAGCTTCAGGCGAAACCCGACGGGTAAACTGTTTCCCAGGGAAGCCCTGTCATTCCAGTGATCGCAACACATGGTTGGAACCAGAGAACTTGCTGCCTGTCCGAACTGCAGGAAGTCGACAGACTGGAGGGACCAGCAATGCGGCGATGGGCAGGGCTCCCGGCTTTTCTGACAGTGGTGGTTGTCGGCATCGGCGGGTGTGCCTCACTGAATTATTCTTCCGCGCCTATCGAAGCGGTCACCGTCGACTGCGACAGACTCTTCCGCCAGTGGCAGCAGGAGGTGGTTGGTGGCAGCCACTTTGATGCGCAGGCCTGGCCTCCGCCTGGCTTTCCCTATTTGCGGGTTGACCGCTTCCTTGCCAGTTTCGAGTTCTCCGGTTTGTCGGCTGCACAGCGCCAGGAATGGCTGCAGCGGGCGCACCTGAAAGCCGTGGAAGCCCGGGCTTATGAGGCGGACAGTCTGGGTGGCGTAAGCCCGGGCCGGTTGGCAGCACTTCGGGAATGTGGGCAAGCGGCGACTGCCCGGCTTCAGCGCGGTGGCAAGGATTGGCATAGGCTGGACGTTGCCAGGTCGGTGCCTGACAGCTATCGCGGCCTGGCACAGGTGGTTGGCCTGTATCCCCTGATGGCGCCCTTGGTTCAGTGGCGTGCCAGGAAGGTGATGGGGGAGTTGATTGAGGATTACCAATTGCCCTATCAACCTGCCTATCCCTGGACGGTTTACGCACCGCCGGAACCCGTCGGCCAGGAGGATTTCGCCGGATTGCTGGAACGGGCCTCGCGTCGCAGCACACTGCGGATTCCGATGTTCAGCGAGGCGGAGTCCCAGGCCCTGTTTGCCCGCTATGCGCCCACCTGGGTGCTGGAGACGCGGGACGGCAATGACGTGCCAGGCCGCCCTGCCCGCCGGAGCGATGGCAAGTTGTTATTCGAGCCCACCCCTGTTGTCTATACTCGACTGTCCTATACCCGGTTCGATGGCCAGGTGCTGCCGCAACTGAACTATCTGATCTGGTTCGCTTCCCGGCCACCGGCGGCGGCCGTGGATATCTATGCTGGTGCGCTGGATGGCTTCTTCTGGAGGGTCACACTCGGCGAGGACGGTTTACCGCTGGTCTACGATTTCGTCCATTCATGCGGCTGCTACCATCAGTGGCTGCTTGTCGAGTCCGGGCTGTTGCCTGTGGATGGGGTTCCCGCTGGTGAGGAGCCCCTTTGGATAGCCGGTGCTGTGCCGCAGACGGATACCGGCATGACGCTTTACCTGTCTGCGGGCGAGCATCAGTTGGTGGCGTCCCGAACGGCGCCGGATCAGGTGGCGGATCATGTCTACCATTTCCTGCCATACGATCACCTGCGCGGGCGTTCACCCGAGGGCGGGCGGCTGTTTGCTTCCGACGGCCTTGTATCCGGGTCCGAGCGGTTGGAGCGGTTCCTGCTCTGGCCCACGGGAGTGGTGTCGGCCGGTGCCATGCGCCAATGGGGGCAGCATGCGGTTGCGTTCACTGGCCGTCGTCATTTTGATGACCCGAACTTGCTGGAGCGCTATTTCCTCGACCCGACCGGTCGCCCGTCTGACTCCTCCGCGGGAAAGCCGCATTAGCGACGTCACCAATGCTGCGGTTTGCCAGGGGGGGCAAAGAATAGCAGGTTGCCGGTGAGCGAGAGGCTATCCAAAGCAGTTAGCCGTTACCCTTCTTCATCTCTTTGTACTCATCCTCAAAGAAGAACTCTTCCTCCCCGAGGGCCGGTTCCAGCTCATGCAGCCAGGTGGCTGTTTCGCTGTACCTGGCAAAGAACGGGCGCTGCACCCAGTCCGGGTTGCGGGCCTGGATAAAGCGAAGCACGAAGACTTTTTCACCGTAAATCTCGGTGATGCCCTGCACCTCAACCTTACCCGGGCCGGCACTCATGGAAGGGCCGCGGGCGGTGCGTGCAAGGCCGGAGACCTGCTTCATGGCTTCCCGATAGATGCGGTAAGCCTCGGCCAGTGGCACTTCGAAGTAGTTCTTGGCGCCGGTGTCCCGCTCCACAAACATGTAATAGGGAATGATGCCCAACTGCACTTCCTTGTTCCACAGCTTCGCCCAGTCGTCGGCATTGTCATTCACATGCTTGATCAATGGGCCCTGGGCGCGAATTTCGGCACCGGTGGCGCGAATTCGGCGGATAGCCTCCTCGGCGATCCCGGTGGTGATTTCCTGCCAGTGGTTGTAGTGGGCCATGATGGCCACATGCTTGCCGGCAGCCACCAGGCGGGTGAACAGGCCGATCAGCTCATCCGCGTCCTTGTCCGTTACGAAACGGTATGGCCAGAAGGTGAGGGCCTTGGTGCCGATCCGGATGGTCTGGATGTGGTCGAATTCTGGCTGCAGCAGCGGTTCCAGGTACTGCACCAGGTTCTTGGTCTTCATCACCATGGGGTCGCCGCCGGTCAACAGCAGGTCGGTGACTTCGGTGTGCTGCTGAAGGTAGCCGTGCAGTTTCCCGGCGTCCGTGCTGGCCATCTTCAGCTCCTTGTCACCAACAAACTGCGCCCAGCGGAAACAGAAGGTGCAGTAGGAGTGGCAGGTCTGGCCCTGGGCCGGGAAGAACAGCGCCGTCTCCCGGCACTTGTGCTGAACGCCGTCTAGCACCTCGCCGTTCAGCTCCGGCATGTTCATGTCCATCTGGCCGGCCGGGTGGGGGTTCAGTTCATCGCGAATTTCCCTGGCAACGGCCTGGATTTCTTTCTTGCCGGCACCTTCCCGGTGCATGGTTGCCATGCGCTCGTAATGTTCGTCTTTCAACATGCCTTTTTGGGGGAAGACAAGTTGATAGATCGGGTCGTTCGGTACCCTGTCCCAGTTGATCAGGTCGTTGATCACATATTCGTTGACCCGGAAAGGCAGCACGCTGGCTACCACCTTCATTTCAAAGAGGGTCTCTTCCGGGAGATTCTGAATGACTTCGATCTTGTCGATCTGGCGGTCTGTGTAGACCTTGAAACGCCGTTCCTCGAACTCCGTAGTGGGAATCCGGTTCGGAAAGGTGACGATGGAGTTCATGGATCGCCCTCTGTTGGTACCAATGACAGAAAAGTGGTCCAACCACTTTTTCGGTGGTTAAAAATCAGGCAGGCGAGTATACATAAATCGTTTCCGTCCATAAACGGCGTGTTTTCAAGGTGACCCACCCAGCCAGGTGAGTCAATTTGTCTATTTTCGCCGACTTTATGCCGACTGCATCGCAGTTTGCAGGCCTGCGTCACCCTTTTG
>NZ_JASSVN010000034.1:0-9246 GCF_030540945.1 Marinobacter sp. SS8-8
CACCCAATGCTGAATGCCCACTCCCGGTACTGTGTACTAACTTGATCCATGGCGCCAGGAACCAGAACACCGAATGCGCGGAAACCACCCGATGAATGCGCCGGATTGCCCCGCGACCTGAACACCGGAATAGCGGCTAAAACCTTAGCCGAACCGGGGGGCTGTTTACTTGCGAGGCCAAACACCGGAACCGACACCAAACCCAAGAACACTGGAGCCAGGCATTTAACGCCGCGCACAACGGCGCCCTGACAAGGGCGTCCGGCGGCCGCAGGCCGCGTATTGATGCGCCTGGTTAAGGGCCGTTCACCCGATTACTTATTTTGGCACCCAATGCTGAATGCCCACTCCCGGTACTGTGTACTAACTTGACCCATGGCGCCAGGAACCAGAACACCGAATGCGCGGAAACCACCCAATGAATACGCCGGACTGCCCCGCGACCTGAGCACCGAATTACCGGCCAAAACAATTGCCAGACTGAGGGCTGTGTTCTGCCTGCCGGCAACCACTGAAATAGCAGCCAAACACCAAACCCAAGAACACTGGAGCCAGGCCTTTAACGCAATTGTTCAGCGGCAGCCTTGTCAGAGCGAAGCGGCGACAAGGCTGTCCGGTGGAGGGCCTTCCGGCCCGGAACGAACTGGAACAACTGGTTAGAAGCCGAGAGCGTGCTGATTGGATTGGGCTAAGTCCCTTAGCTTTGAATTGAGTCCAGTCTTGCGGGTTATTAGCTTGAAATCATCGTCTGAGCAGTGACTCATAAGCTGGTTGATATCCTCAAGCGAGGATACGGCTAAGAACTGCTTCAAAGAGGATAGGTAAACAAGAGCCTTTTTATCTCTTTTTACGAGCTCTAACACGTTATTGATCGTGCCCGGGCTTTTTCCATCCCATATCATCAACCCATAATCCGCGACCGCGGCCATCTCGATGTCTTTTTTGGTGTAAAAGTCCCGACCGCTTATTTTCGGGTCTACCTCAACGTGATGACCCTCCCAGTTACCCAAGTTGTTTCGGCAAACGCTGCCCGAACAGTAGACGGTTACATTGCGGTAGTTTCGTTCAAAGAGGAACTTCTGGACAGCTTTGTCCGCTCCGTTAGCATCCCCTACCAAAACCATATAGGAACCAGCCATTACATTCTCTAGGCGTTTCTGGACCTGTTCATTCAGTCGGCTAAGCTTTCGCGAGCCAGCAATGAAAACGCTAGTCATCGATTGCTCCTGGTTTTGGTCATAGTGAGAACATATACATTCTGCACTTCTGCGCGCTCATATAGAAGCTTCGTTGCAGCTTTTAAGGTTGCACCTGACCTGTAGAGGTCATCTATCAAAAGAACATTCTTCCCCTTGAGATCATCACACTGCTCCAGGTACAAGCGCTCCTCCAGCAGTCGGCTTCTCTCCTCGGTATCTGTAACGTTTTTTAGCTCAGGCCCGCCAACACTCTTGCACAGAATACCCTCCAGTACGGGAACTTCCCGGCGAACACCAAGTGCCCGAGCAATTTCTACAACAGGTTGCACTGGTCGAGCATGGTTGCTAGAAGGAACAGGAATAATGTAATCCATTGTTTCTATTCCGGTAATTTTATCTAGTAGCTCAACGATTTTCTGCACCTTCGTCGCATCAGAACGATACTTCAGTTGATACAGAAGCTCACCGATTTCGCTCCTGGTATTTTCCCACTGATCGTGACCAAATTCGTTTACACCGAGGTAAGTGCTGCTAAGGGTGTGAACATCGAAAGCAAATCCATTTTTCCAGTTCCCTTTTAATTTTATCGTCATCGTCAAAGGTCTCCTTTACCTTCTAACGCCGTGGTAATGGGCGCCAACGGAGCAACGCGTAGTTGGCGTCCCGTTGACCACATGGTTAGTTGCTTGTAAACGCAAGCGATAAAATCGCAAGGACAAAGATAATAAGAGTGCAGAGTTTCTGCATGTTTAGCATTTTCTTAAACTCGGCATCAGGTATCGGCTTGTCATTCCCGACATGATCCCAGCCTCCCGGTTGGCGATCTTCTATGCTGGCAACTACTCCGTTGAACCAAACAGCAGACAAAACAAAAAGGCCCGCAGGAAGCCAGTGCAAACCAGTGAAGTAATCTATTGCCAAACCTAATAAAAAGCAGCCAGCCGAAACGAGAAGCAGAACTCTAAAATCGATATCGTTCATGGCCATATTGCAACTAACGCTGCGCACAACGGCGCCCTGACAAGGGCGTCCGGCGGCCGCAGGCCGCGTATTGATGCGCCTGGTTAAGGGCCGCTCACCCGATTACTTATTTGGGCACCCAAAGCTGAATGCCCACTCCCGGTACTGTGTACTAACTTGACCCATGGCGCCAGGAACCAGAACACCAAATGAACGGAAGCTGACCAATGAATGCGCCAGATGGCCCCGCGACCTGAACACCAGATTGGCTGACAAAACCGATACCAGACTGAGGGCTGTTTTCCGCCCGCAGGCAACCACCGGAACCGACACCAAACACCGCGCCCAAGAACACTGGAGCCAGGCCTTTAACGCCAATATTCAGCGGCGGCCTTTGCGTAGCGAAGCGCAGAAAAGGCCGTCCGGTGGAGGCCCATCAGGGCCGGAACGAACTGCAATGACTGGTTATGTGTTTGGGCGTTCATTGAACAAAATTCTGTTTGAAAACGGATCTATCACTTCGAACACCCTATCGCCCCAAGGTGCAGTCGTAATTTCTGGCCGAGAGTACCTGTAGCCTTTTGAAGTCAATTCGCTGTGCAGAGCTTCAAGCTCATCAGTGTTCACAAAGGTTTTAGAACCGGGAGTACAATCTCCCGAGTGCTCGCTGAGGTGAAAGACCAGATCACCTCTAGAAACCTGAAAGTAGATCGGAAGGCCCGGCTCAAATCGATGCTCCCAATCCAGCGACATGCCGAGGAAACCCAGGTAAAACTCTTTGGCCTTAGCATCATCGAAGATTCGGATGATTGAGATGGCTTGAAATTGCATCCATGCTCTCCTTACACATAACGCCGCGCTCACCGGCAATTTTGGAGCGCAGCGGAAAAATTGTCCGAGTGCAGCGCTTTGTTATGTATTGCTTGCACGCTGGTATTTCGTAGTCTTCTCGGCAATTCCGAGACTAAGTTGACCATTAGAGTTTGCCGTCTCCCTAGATTCTACATACTCCATATATTTATGCAGCAAACCTAAATATTTGGCCACTTCTTTTAAGGAAAGGCGCCTTAGTATTTCAGCAGTAATTGGTCTCTTCTCTTCCCAAAAAATGCTCGCATCGTAAAACTTTCTAGCTGGCTCAGACATAAGGAGAGAGTGTATAAATTTCGCTTCACCCTCTGTCTTAAATGAAAGAAAATTGACGGTGTCATCGAAGATGACAGGCTTTCCATCAATTGGACCAACTAGACAAAAATTCAGCTTTTTGTATAGCCCTGATATCGCCACTTTCCAAGGAAGGAAAGTGTATTCCCCCACACCAAAAATGGAAAACTTTGGTTTTCCACGGTATATCGAACTCTTTCTAGAATCTAATAGATGAGCATGGTTCTCGAGATATTTGTATGTTTTAGGCCCCTCCGATTTTATTCTATCTGTATTTTCACCTACAGATCTTTGGGTAACCACTACCCAGCGTCTGCAAATATCTGTTCTTGAGTTACCAATATCAGAACTCTTCAGAAGCGGATAAACAAATGTCGACTCAATATCTACTTTAGTTTTGAAGCCATTCTCATAAGCGTCATTCTGCTTGGCTAGCTCCATAACTTTCGAGCAATCATGTTTTAGCCCTGAGCGCCAAATATAGACTGAATCTTGCCCGCGGAGACTTCTGTATTTTTCATAGGTCTCAATATCTCTGACAACAAAACTATCCCTCTCCCCAATGATATAGGCTGGGTCAGTTGACTCGAGACTGTCAAAAACCTCGCAATCCGCATTGCCTATATCGGTTGTAAGAACAAACAAACATGCGTCAACGGCAGCCGAGAAGTATTTCATCGCATCAATTGAATAGATGTGCCCAAAGAGACGATGCTCCTTGTTCTGGCGTAACTTACGCATAATCTTACGCGCGACAGAATACTTACATAGCATTGCCAACGCGCCATCATGCTTTTCCAGCCAGTCAACATGACGAAGAAGCATCCATTCAGATATATCAAAATTACCTGAACCTGTTATAGCCTCGATTCCACGGCGCCCTTGAAAGTTAGTTTTTTCAGGCAGATTTTCGCTATTAAGAATGCCTAATTCACTGCTAGTTACCCATGGCGGATTACCGAGAATCAACAGGCTGCCTGTATTTTGATTTAGCACTTCCTCCCAATCCAATAGAAAGAAGTCACCTTGGTTAATAGAAACCCGTTCGGCGTGATTTGGTTCAATTGAAGCTCTAGTATCCGAAACGTACTCTGGATTTACTTCATACGCTACGATTTTCGATTCAGTGAAACCACTTAAAGCAGCTCTCACAAATGCGCCTTTTCCGCAAGTTGGCTCAATTATCAAATCAGGCGAAATGTGATGATTCTTTTTTAGAACCTCAACGACACGCGTGGCTAGGTTGCTTGGAGTTTGAAAATCACCAAATTGCCATTTGTCTAATGTCTTTGCCATATCATCTAATCCTTAGAACGCCATCGACGTCACCAGCCTTGTCGATAACCCTTCGATATTGAAGCCTCCATTGCAAAGCATTAGATATAGTTAAATACCCAATCCTGGGCGGATGTTTAAGGATTCTCTCTGCCAGTTCATTTGCACTAATTTCGTCGAGCGGAAGATTTCTTTCGACTAAAAATGCGCTGATATCATCAAGATTTCCGTCTCTATTGAGAATCTCTACAAGTCCTTTTGTGGTCTGGTAATCAGCGGTTGCTTCTTTTTCAACGAAAATCGTGTGCTTCATATCCAGCCTGCCAGTGCGATTCTCGTGATCGTCATACTTCTCGTAGACAAATACAAGCAGACTGTATCCAAGCCCATAAACTTTCTGAGTGGCCGACTTGAAAGGGCACGACGATTGAGGCTGTTTAATGCTTGTAACCTTTATATCCACACCCAACCCTGGCAAATCAATGCCCGATGCAGAGTTGCCTCTTGATAAGAGTAGTTCTCAGCAAGGTAGGCTGTAAATTTGTGCTCCAGGTATGTTCCGACCGCCTTTCCGTCAGTAACGCCATATAGCGTAGGCTCGTCATACTTGGTCTCAATTTCCGCGAATTTCGCAGCCTCTTTGCCAAGCTGATCAATAGTTAATTCTTTCTTCATGTTACCTCTGGTGTGGGTTGTACATAACGCCAAAATAAGCGGCGCGCGTAAACGCGTCCGATGGAGGCCCGAAGGGCCGGAATGAACTTGATTGATTTGTTAGGGCTTCTCCGATATATTTGTACGGAGTTTCCGTACATAACGGTGGTTTTGTGGACATAATCAGTGTGAACAAATTCAGGGATAACCTGAAAAGCCTTGTAGAGCAAGTTGTTAGCAGGCATGAGCCACTCAAGGTGACGCGTCGTGCCGGAGAGGCGTTCGTGGTTATGAGTGCTGAAGACTGGGAAAGAGAGCAAGAAACCCTGCATGTCCTTCAGAGTCGAGACCTGATGCAACAGATTGCGGCTTCTCTCGGTACTCACAGCCGTGGCCAGGGATACACACCTAATGACGAGCAGATGAATGAGATCACTGGTATTTGAGGGTGGCACTTGGGAAGCATATGAAAAGATGCGCGAAAAAGACAAGAAGCTGCACAAAGCCCTCTGCAAACTGCTGAAAGAAATGATTCGCTCGGAGGACCCATCAACTGGCACCGGCAAGCCTGAACCGCTCAAACACAATCTGTCAGGATTGTGGTCAAGACGCATTTCACAGAAGGACAGGCTCGTATACCGATTCGATGACAAAGCCATTTACATTTTCGCCATTGGAGGGCACTACGACCAGCCCTAACGCTGGCGTAACGGGCCGTTTTGTGGAGCGGCAGCGGAACAAAGCGGTCCCGTTGACGCATTGGTTATCGATCGTCGTACTCTCCGATCTTGTCGAGCAGCCAATCAGCCAAGGGCGTTGGCACTAGAAGGTCGAGAGAGCCAGTGCTCCATCTACCCACTCCTTCATCATGCAGTAGCCCCTTGGAAATGAGTTCAGAGCAATACATTTTTAAGGCGGCCTCAGACAGATAGGGAAGACTGTCAATTAAGGGAGGCACATCATCAATAATTTTATTTTCAGTGACAGATATGATCCTGAGCCCCTCAAAACTCTCTCTTTCAGATACCCGTAGTGTTGTAATAATTGTCAAAATTTTTATGTGGGTATCAGTTAAATCTGAGATTAGGCGAACCGCCGCTTCTGTTTCATCCCACTGCCGATCACCCCCAAGGCAGTTTCCGACCAGTCTAGCAAATCTTTTAATTCTCTCTTCAGATCTTGTTCTCACCACGTTCTCATACGCAGCTTGGAATAGGTCGAAAAAACCTTCTTCATCGTCCTTTTCTATGGTGCATGATTCGAGTTTCTCTAATCTCCGACCGATCTCCTCAAGGAAAATTTCGGTACGCTTTTGGACGAATTCCTGCCCTCTTTTGCTCAGAATCAAATCGATTGCACTACCCACGTAAGGTAGCGCTAAAACCAGAGATCTCGTTGAGGTTGAATCACCATATAAAAGAGACCCTCGTGTTAAGAGAGGAACATCTTTTTGTGAAGCAATCTCGTGCTTTCTACTCTTGCTCACGAATCCACCCTCGATAACGCTGAGGTAACCGGCGCCGGAGCGTCAGCGGAGGGAACCAAAAGCGCCACGCTTTTGGCGTCCGGTTGACCGACTGGTTAAGGGCCGGTTACCCGTTGTTTTGTATTGGCACCCAGTACTGAATGCCGACTCCCGGTACTGTGTACTAACTCGAACTATGGCGCCAGGAACCACGGCACTGAATGGGCGGGTTTTGTCCGAGGTAAAGCCGGATAGCCCCGCGACCTGAATGCCAGATTACCGGCCAAAACCACTACCAGACTGAGGGCTGTTTTCTGCCGAGGCCAAACACCGAAACCGGCCGCAAACACCACACCCAAGAACACGACAGCCAGGCCTTTAACGCCGCGCACAACGGCGCCCTGACAAGGGCGTCCGGCGGCCGCAGGCCGCGTATTGATGCGCCTGGTTAAGGGCCGTTCACCCGATTACTTATTTGGGCACCCAAAGTCGAATGCCCACTCCCGACACCTTGCACCAGGCTGACCCATGGCGCCAGGAATCAGAACACCAAATGGACGGAAGCTGACCAATGAATGCGCCGGATTGTCCCGCGACCTGAGCACCGAATTACCGGCCAAAACAATTGCCAGACTGAGGGCTGTGTTCTGCCTGCCGGCAACCGCTGAAATAGCAGCCAAACACCAAACCCAAGAACACTGGAGCCAGGCCTTTAACGCTGCGCACAACGGCGCCCTGACAAGGGCGTCCGGCGGCCGCAGGCCGCGTATTGATGCGCCTGGTTAAGGGCCGCTCACCCGATTACTTATTTGGGCACCCAAAGTCGAATGCCCACTCCCGGTACTGTGTACTAACTTGATCCATGGCGCCAGGAACCAGAACACCGAATGGACGGAAGCTGACCAATGAATGCGCCGGATTGCCCCGCGACCCAAACACCGAATTGGCCGCGAAAACCGTCGCCAAACCGAGGGCTGTGTTCTGCCCGAAGACAACTGACAGCCAGTGACCAAACACCAAACCCAAGAACGCCGGAGCCAGGCATTTAACGCTGAAGCACAGCGGCGCCCTGACAAGGGCGTCCGGTGGCCGTAGGCCACGAACTGCTGCGACTGGTTAGATGCCGGAGCTGCCCGGCAATTTATTGCGGCACCCAATGCTGAATGCCTACTCCCGATACTTTGCACCAGCGCAACCCATGGCGCTAGGAACCAGAACACTGAACAAGCGGAAACAGCCCGATGTTTACGCCGGATGGCCCCGCGACCCAAACACCGAATTGGCCGCGAAAACCGTCGCCAAACCGAGGGCTGTGTTCTGCCCGAAGACAACTGACAGCCAGTGACCAAACACCAAACCCAAGAACGCCGGAGCCAGGCATTTAACGCTTGCAGCACGCGCGCCCTTGTAATGGAGCCGAAGGCGCAATGAAAAGGGCGTCGCCGTGCCTGCACTTGTTATGCACTAATCTACCGGGCATGTATTTGTGCAAACCTGGTAGGACTCTCGGCAAGCCCGCAGAGTTTCAGTTTTAAAACCAACTTGATTACCTTGGGATACACAGGATGAATAGCTCGTAGAACACTCCCTAACACAAGACGGCTCAAGATCACTGACATCAATATCTTTGATACTATATGCACACCCACTGGCGACAACATTGATTGCTAGAATTATAAATGCGTTTCTGATCATTCCTTGCCTCCCAACCCCCAGATTAGCCAAGGAAGGCCATGTAGCGCCTTGCCCTCGGCTGGTGCGAAGTGCTATGCGCACTCATCGCTGACTATACGATGCCGCCAATAATTCGTAGTAGTCCGGCCTCTCAGAAACCGGCTCAAGCAGGTCCGAGTAAAGCCGCTTGATCGACTCCCCGCCAAAGTACAGATAGTCACCGCCCGCAAGACCAACGAAATATTCCATGCTTGGGCCAACGACGCTTTCTACCATATCCTTGGAGAAGGATATCAATTCAACCTTCCTCATGAGCTTACACCGAAAAAATTTATACGAGACATGACCATCAATGCTCGTACGAACCTCTTCTGAAGCTATATTTTTGTTACAGAAACAGAATGCAGACGTATACGCCTCGAATGCCGAGACCGCTTTTTTTCCTTCAAATCTGTATGAGTACGGCCACCCATTGGAATTAATGCTGCGCTCAATCTCATGAGTAACAATAGCTGCGCTTTCGGAGACTTCGTCTGAGTAGCCAGCGCCCATAAATACAGCCATTTTCAACCTTGAACTTTGATTCGCATCGTCAAATGGTGCTTCATCAATGAATTTGACGAGGTCTGATTTAGCCACAACGAGCGGCAAGTCACGGGCAACATACCAAACGACAAAAGCTCCAAGGCGCTCAAATGGTAGTTTCATACAATGGCACCGTCCGTCCCTTCTGCATAACGCGGAGCACAGCGGCGACCTTGGAGTGGCGACGAAGGAGCCACGTAAAGGGCGTCCGGCGGCCGCAGGCCGCGTACTGATGCGAATTGTTAGATGCCGGTTACCCGGCACTTTATT
>NZ_JASSVN010000035.1:0-9181 GCF_030540945.1 Marinobacter sp. SS8-8
GTTTTTTCTTTTGTTTCAATTGCTTGTGACAAAGAATACCATTTTCCGCTGGAGGTTTCCTGCCTGATTACCTCATTTTTTTATTTAATATCAGTGTTTTACGTTTATGGACGGAAACTAGCTAGCAGTGCAGACGTTTCTGTCGATAAAACTAGCATGTTCCCGCAGCCATTTGTCCTGAACATTGGCACTTGGGCAGATATAGAGAACCCGCAGAGCCGGATTGAAGTACCTCATCAGCGCAACGACTCCGAGCGCTATGTAGGTTTTTCCCATTCCGACTTCATCGGCAAGGTAACCGAGCCCGATATTATCGGTATTAATCATGTTGTAGAGAGCAACCGCGCCCCGTAGCTGGACCTCTCCGAGAGATTTCAATTCTTCCCTGCCACCACTGAAATCAAGAATTAGGCGAGCAGAGTCCAGATCGAGGATAGGATATTGACTCATGCGCCTGCCTCCACTTCTTCCGTCGGGCACCGGTACTGTTCGAGGAATTGAGTCTCAAACCACTCTAAGAACCGTTCTCGGTCGGCTTCTCGATCACTAGAGAGCTTGATGAGCTTGCTCTCACGTATCCGCTGAAGAAGGGATTCCACAAACTCAAGCTGTTGTGAGACATAAGGCCTATCAGTAAATTTGTCCGCTCGATAGACCTCCTTGGCACTGAGCAATAAAAGATACGCGCTGACCGGATGCAACGGCTGATCGCCCTCCTTAGCGGGTTCGAGTACAGCCGCAGCTCGGCCAACTAATGTTGGCAGGCTATCGACTCCGGTACCTGTGAGGTAGTAATCACGCTTTTTCGGTGTGGATTGCTCATTGCTGAGGTCACGTCGCAACATGCGAAATGCGTGGAACAACTCGGCATACTCGGAGAAGAACTCGTTCTCCAGAGGCGCCTCCTCAATCAGGCTGGTTTCCCCTCGCTCGCCCAGTTCAAAAAGCCGTTTAACCCGTGCGTCCGTCAGCAGCAACTGACGGCGTTCGGGAGACATTCCGGCATAAATCGCCAGGATCTGTTGAGGGGACAGTGTAGCGAGCTCAAGTTGCGGTTTATGCGACCAGTGCGTTTGCTGAAGTAAAACACGGTGCGGGGCGATTAATTCATCGGAATCACAAACTCGTCCAGACACGAGGATCAGGGAGCCGTTGGCTAGCGCTTTCTCCAACGCTTCAGTGTTGCCTGTGTAGTCGCTCAAAACGTTTCTGAGACGCCAGCCGGTCACTGCCGGATTGCCTGCCCCATCTGGGCCGATAAGATCAATTTCGATCGGGCTTTCAGAGTCCACTGCTCCGCTCAGTGTTTTAGTCAGCCAATCAAAGGTGAGGGAGATCTGAGGCATGACACCCTCAGTTTCCTGGTCCAGCTCACCAGGTGCCAGGTCGAGAGATCTTTGGCTAACGTCCGGTAGATCATCAGAGATGACTTCCAAAAGCGACTCGGCATCCGTAGCTACCAGAAACCCGGCTTCCACATTCTCATTGAGCGCTTTGTAGGTAAAATTCACTGACCCGACAAAGGTGAAAGCCCGATCAACGCCAATGAAATTGAAGATCTTGGCGTGCAGTTCCCGATGCGGTTCTTTCCCTACTCCTAAGGGGGCTGCTGTTGATTTCACCCAGTCCGCCCAGGCGACATTGTCCAAACTATCAATGTGAGCCAAATAATCGAGGTTACAGAGCGCCTCCTGTTTGTCATCCCGCGGCAATAGAAGGCGCACAACACTCACACCAAGATCTAGAAACGCCTCGTGTAGGTTATTCCTGGAGTCGTCGGCGAAAAATGGAGAGATAATCTCCAGTTCAACGGGTTCTTTAAGCTGGCTGATCTCTTCCGATAGAAAGTCCAGAATCCGTTTTGTACTCGATAATCCGAAATAATGAACTGGCGGTGCTTCAGGATCTCCTACGCAGCTAGCCAAAAATCGCTGTATTTTAGCGACAGCACCATTGCCCGACTGGAGTATCTGTTTACCTTGCAGGTAGTCCAGATCCCGTTTCAATGCCTGCAGAAACTCTCCCTGACCATCGCGTTGGCCAATCTCCTCCCAGTGCTGGCATTCAATGTTATCCCACCAGCCAGCCTTAGTGAGGTTATTGGAACCGGCGGATATCAGTAAGGAGTCACTTTCCTCAGCGCCGTTACCTACAAGCAGCAACGATAGCTTCGGGTGGAAAGCACGATTTCCTTCTGAAACACCGTGGCAGCCGTACTCCATTCCCGGTGAGCTTTCACCCTGGATGCGAAAAATATTCTGATCGTAAAAGACATCAACCGGCAATTCGGCTTCCCTAAGGGATTCTCGCACCTGGAACTGTTTCACCCGCTCATCGATCGAGAACGAGCTGTTTTCTGGTAATAGAAGAGGAACAACTTCCAGCTCAAAAAATGCGGGATCGAAGGTGTAGGTGGCAAAGACAGCGGCTTTGACCGGGCGCCCTCCCAGACGTTCTTCAAGGTATTGGGATATCTGCGCATTATCCATTACGCTCCTCCAGATTCGCTTTGGCAATGCGAAAATAGGAGCCTAGGAAGTAATCGTAGTCCCAGTCACCTAGGAGAGCCTTCTGAGACCGAAGAACAGCCGTTTCTGACTTCACTTTGACATTGAGAATGTCGCCGTCACAGGTTACCCAGGGAGCACCTCCCCTCGCTTTCATGACGTCCGCGTTTAACTTAGTGACGGCTTTAACTGCTCCCCAATGGTTGCCAGCTCTCAGATTGTCGTTGATCTCACAAAGCGCGTTCCGTCGCGTCATCCCTTGGGGCAAAGTCTCTGGCAGGTGCTCATAGTCATAAGCCTGGCTTTCAATCTGCTCCACAACTGAAGAGACCGGTCGATGATCCTGTGTCAGCAGGTAATAGAAAACGTTGTTAGCAGCGACTAGTACACGCTCTACTCGCTGGATTTCGTCGAGATACGTCTGCAAGTCAGCTGATGCAGCGCTCTGAACTTCGTTCAGGTTCTGGGCAAATCCATCAGTCAATTTACCCTCGCTTACGAGTTTTGCGCTTACGGAGAAAAGCTCGCCTTGAACCGAGGCATTTTGGTTTTGGTGCCCACGAAGCAGTACATGAGTGAGCTCTTGTCGAACGCTATCCTTTCGAATTGCCTCCCAAAATTGGGGTGCCAAGCGTTCACATTCATCTCTGGAAAGCTGACCGTCGACTCTGAACAGCTGAATGAACTCATTGGCGTTCAGATCCTTTGCGATTGTTGCAGCGAGCTCCCTACCTTCCGCTGTAAGCTTCCGATCGCTTCCTTCTGCAAGCCCGGAATCTTTTAAGGCCGAACTGTACAGGCCCCACAATCCATAGCTTGCCTGATTGCTCAGAATCTGAGCTTTCAAGCTAATAGCTAACGACTCCGCCTGAGTAGTCATATTTTTGTGGACGCGGGTGATACCCATGATTTCTTTGCTACCGGACTGGTAGCGGAGGTAGGCGGCAAGCTGCTCGTAGCGAAGGAACGTTTCCCTGATTAACCGCTCGCGACTGTCTTTGTCGGCATTTCCATGAATCTGGTGTGACCAATAGAACCCGAGCAGCGCAACGGTGAAGTTCTCGACGGAACTGGTGATGGTTGTCAGGTTGCCGACCACTTTTCGGCCGAAATGGGTCCAAACCAGCTCGAAACCCAGTGGGTCACGTGAACCTTTGGGTTTGGCTCGATCATCAAGGAGTGAAAGAAAAGGCATAACGTTTCAGATCCATCTGCTCATTATTCTGGGACCCCGTTTTTCATCAGAGGGTCGCGACTACTTTCTTCTCCACGTCGAAGGGGGCTACGCCCTTTTCGAACGTTTTCTGCAGACCATACGCCATCCCCTCAAGCGGTGCCTGGTCGCTGTAGCCAAACCTTTGTATTTCTTCCATATAGCGCTGTATAAAGTTTCGCGCGCCGAGCGTTCGCCATTGGATGACGTGCACAAGTTCGTGAAAGTGGATGCCTACATCTCTGGCTGCATCCGGAACAAGGTAGTAAGTGTCTTTGTAGGTGACACCATCGAGCTGGTTCTCATTATCAATAAAGTCACCCAGCCCTGCTTCTCTGAGCTCCGGTATCTTCGGCATGGGGAGAACCTTTACGATCACGAAATAGGATGAGCGGAGAAGCTCCGGGCTATAGAAACCGTCAAACTGGTGCTGCAAAACTGCGCAGGATTGGCGATAAGGCTTGTACGCTTCGTTTACCTCATCAATCCATGATTTCACTAGCTCAATCATGTGCCCTCCCTAAGCGCTGGACCATCCATTCAGCAACTGAATTAAAATTTTTCCGAACAATAGTTAGCCTGCAAACGTTGATCGGCCCCTCAATACTGCTTGAACTGATGAAGTTTTCCAATAGACCCAGATAATCCTTTTGTCGGTGCGACCCAGGAGAGTCAGGTTTGATGCGTGTTCCTGACGGCCGTGCTTTACTATCTCGTGTTGACTGACAAAAAAAGACGGCAGGCACTTTAGTCAGGTGGAAAATTCCGATGACAAACCAGAAGACTGAGATTGAAACTTTGCAGGGCCAAGTGAAATCCGCTGCGCTGGAGCTTTTTGAGGGAGACCAGCAGATGGCTGAGAGTTGGCTTTCGAGTCCACTGCCGATTATCGGTAATGAGACTCCTTACAACTACATGGACTCTCCTGAACGAGCGAGGCAACTACTCGGCATCATCAATCGATTCGAGCACGGTGTTTGGACGTAAAGATTTTCGTTCACCTGCTTCCCTACATACACCAAGCTGATCGCTGTCAAACTCTCCCCAGTTTCACCGTAGTGTCCTCCAAGTCGACCTGCAGTGGACTTAACCGGCAAATGTGCTCGCTGCTTCATACGGAGACCTAGCAAAAGTCCATTTAGAGTCCACTTGGAGGCCACAAACCAACCCAGGACTGTATCCGCGGCCCACATAGTGCCGCGTGGTGGCATGTATCAAATTGGTCTTATTACAGAAATTCTGCGTTTTAACGAGTGGACAAGACCACTCTGGGTTCTGATAATGAAGGCTCAATCCGGGTGGAATCACTCGGCCAGGTAGCTGGCTTGGTAGAACAAACAGCATGTGTCTCACCGTCGATTATCGACTGGTATCCCTCCGGGCATGGCCCGATCCAAACTGCTAAAAATAGCCCAAGCGGACGTCAAGTTCGCTAACCCAACCGCCCTTCTGGGCATTCGTCACCTCTACGATCGAAAACCGAACGTTAGAGAGATGACTTGACCTGGAGCTGGAAAACCCAGCAATTCCAATTCCTTAAATCCGATCAACGGACTAGAACTGGTCGAAAACCCTGACTAAAACCAGATTCGTGCGGATTCGCTCCCCCGGTGCGTCACCACCGGCATGCTCGATTCGATCTGTTCGCCCTTACGCCTGATCCAAGTTTCAGGCGCCCCTCTTTTGCACCGTCACGCTGACCGCGTGACAACGCCGCTACCCCAACAAACAGCACTAACTGATTTGTTACCTACGGCTTGCAACGGAAAAACTGTGCCTGCAGTGGCACGAACGACACCCCCAACGATCAGAGGAGATTTCTCATGGTTACGTATCTGACTGCGGTGATGGGGCGGGGTGTCAGCGAGGGAACCAGGCTCTGCCCCAAAAGCCGCAGGGTTTGCCTCGCATCAGCTGCACTCGATTTCAACTTTTTAGAGACAGGTGATTTACCAATGAAACGGAAACAGAAAACTCTGCGCAGCGAAAAGCGCAATTATGGCTACGGCAAGCAGTTGCTGTATGCCTTTTCTATGGCCTTGAACGCCCTCTTTGGTCAGCAAGACCATTTTGGCACTCGGCGGACCCACCGCATTCGAATCAGGGTTTTCGTCGAATTCTGCCAGCGGCATGGCATTCGGGATGCACGCGATATTGATATGGAGTTCGTAGAAGCCTACGGCAATTATCTGCGTCACCGGCTGCATGAGTCCTACGAGTGGGCCGATGGGACACGCGACAACACGGTTGCCGCGTCGTATGCACATAATCTGATCTCGACGGTGAACACCTGTCTGTACGCGATGCGTCGAGATGAGAAGCTGCACCTATCCGCTCGCAAAGCACTGGGCATGGCAAGATCCAATGTACGAAAAACCCAGATTCAGGCGGACATCGCGGTTACGAAGACGGCAACCGATCGCATGATTGCGTCTGGCAATGAGCGTGGTGCTGCCGTAGTCCTGCTAACGCGCTCCTGGGGAATGCGAACGGAAGAAGCCTATCTGCAGGACCTGGACCGTATGATGCGAGAAGTAACTGCAACTGGCACGGCCGCTATTTTGGAGGGAACGAAAGGCGGTAGGGAATGCGAGAGTCGGACCATCACGGCAGGTGAATTTCAGCGCGAGGCACTTGAATTCGCTCTCTCCGTTCGCCCGGCAGGTTCCCAGTGCCTGCTGCGGGAAACAGAAAACGCGATCACCTTCTACCGTCGGGAGCTCGGTCGCTGCAGGAGAATCCTGAAAAAGTGTGGAATTCCTTCTTTCCGGGAATTGCGCTGTGGATTCGCACAAGATATTTACGAAGAAGTCGTTCGGGGCCCCAGTCCGCTTCGCGGCCCTATTGGGGACCGGGTACTGGATCGCATCGCCCGTGAAAAGGTCTCTCGCCTGCTGGGGCATGGTCGTCCCCAGGTGGCTTCATCTTACATCGGGGGCTACTGATGAATATCCGAGACATTACGCAACGCATCAAGTGGGACAAAGATGCCTCCGATTCGACAAAAAGGCGAGCAGAAAAGCGCATTCAAACGATCGCAGATGCTATCGAGGCTCGGTTCCCGGAGGTTCGTTACTGCAACCAAATCCACCTCAAGCACATGCGATACATTAAGGAGGTCTGGTTCGAACATGAAGACCTAGCACCAACTACAATCGGTGATTACACACGCGCCATGCGGCTCATGATTAGGGCACGCGAAAAAGAGAAGGATTGGTTTGGCCGCTTAGGTCTGCTCCAAGACCCGCAACGTGGGGGGAGGAGCGTGGTTTCACGGGTAACGAAAACAAGGTCACGAAATCGTCGATGAACGCTCATCCGACGATGAGGGTGGCGGGCTTTGGCAAATTTCACATGCCAAGCCCCCTCCCGGCACCGGTTTAGATTTCAGATGATCGGGGCAGGTGATGAGACAACTCATTACCTGAAATATCCGATCTCACAATTTGAACTGGAGAAACCAATGAAGCTGACTTTCGACAGCTGCATCAGCAAAAGAACTGGACAGCCACTCGCCGCTTACGAATTTAAATTTGAGGCCGAAAGCGCTGCGGAGAACGCAAGCTTATTCAATGAAACACCTCTTACCTATTACGAATGCTCGCGGTGCAACCATTGGCACTTGACGCCCAAGGACCGTTATACCCCAAGCCAACCCTGCGAGTTTTGTGTCGACAGTTCTGGAGACACCAAGGAGTCTTATGAAACCAAGACTGGAGCTGAGAACAGGGCAGCGATCATTCGACGAGAGATCGGCATACATTTGCGGGTATATGAATGCCCGTACCAGACGGGTTGGCATCTGACTAAACAGTAATGCCCACTCAAAGTAACCCGTAAAACAGACTCAAGAACTGGAGAAGATCGCCATGTCAAAAGGAAAAGGTAGCTCTCGTCCTTCCAACGGCCATCCGGGTGGTAACTGGCCAAGCACAACCGGTCGCCCATCTGGAGGTGGCCGGGGGAACGCCCCGTCCAAGGGTAAATAGCCATGCAAGATCAGGCCGCTGAAATGTCGGCGGCCTGTTTCTGATATCGGTTCCAGTATTTGCTGTAGGATCCGATCGCGTTGAAACGTTGAAACTCAGGATACTTGATAAAAATTGATGCGATAGTTGCTTCTTCCTCATCGATCAATCGCCCCCATGCCAGCGCAGCCTGGGCTTTCATCCACGCCAGATAGTGGTCTGAGTCATGGCCTTCACAGAGTCTGGCAATAAAGATCTCCAAGGCGGATTGATCTGGAATCTGACCCTTGCGCCATTTCTTGAACCGGCGATATTTGTGGTCTCCCGGTGATTCCGAGGAATAGGAGAGGAACTCATCTTCCGTGCAGTCTTTTGGCAAAGGCAGGTAACCGGCCATCTTTCGCACGGTCACCTCTTCACCCGCCAGCTCTGACAGTCGACGTCTCCACACCTCAAATAAAAGAACTAACGGCCGGCCTCTCCTACTCCGCCTGGAAGACGATTTGGGCGCAATGTCTCCTACGAATCCCCAATCGACCAACTGCTCTCTGTGTGCCTCATACACCCCATGGGTTGCCAGATAGTCAGCCACATCGAGCGCCAACTCGCAGAGCAGCGTGTAGTAGAAATCAATCCGTAGTTGGTGGTTAATCAAGCGCAAAATGCTCTTTCCCCGAAGCCACTCCACGCTTTCCGGATCTCTAGCGGTGTGATCAATTTCGGCGATCAACGATATAAGCTCCGGGTCCACGAACGTGTTGTCCTCCAAGAACTCTTGCGCTTGTCGGATCCAGACCGCAGGCTGCGGCCGTTTCTTAGGCTGCCGGCTAGTCTCTTGTTTGATCCAGTCGAGAAAAGACTTCTCTTGGGCAATTCGCTTCTCTACGAAGCTGGCAACTCTGGAATCCTTCAGCGCCGACCCAATTTTCGATCTCTCAGTACCCGCCAGATAAGCTATCCAGGACGAGCCATTGTTTTTTAATTGCAGGTCCTCCCAAGGCTGCGTAGCAATTTCGAGATCTTTTAGGAAGTCTTTATCCTGAAGACTTGAGTGCCAGACACGTCGGATTTTCATCGCGGCACCGCGTGTTACAGGTTGATGCTCAGCCTTCTTTAGAGTGGCTCGATACGGTGCTTTGATCCCTGCAGCTTCTGCCATCCCCTCAACCAATCGGGGAAAAGAGCCCGAATCGCCGAGCGTGATTCTCAGAAAATCAGAGACGTGTGGAAGAAAAAATACGTCGAGAGGTGGCAGCGTCACCATGATTACGTTCTTCATACATCGCTCGGTACAGCGGCATAAAACCCTTGAAATTCAGACGCTGCCATATTTGATCATATGTAACTATTCAGCTGCCTCCCCGTAAAAAGTCCTGTTAGCCCCGTTCCGGTGCCGACATAAAAGCCGGCTCACGCCCGGTAAACAGCTGCGTCAATACCTCGGAGGCACCCAGGTTCTGTTTCCGCGCCGTGGACAGAAGACTGCGCACACG
>NZ_JASSVN010000036.1:0-7416 GCF_030540945.1 Marinobacter sp. SS8-8
CTTTGGGTGCCCAAATAAGTAATCGGGTGAGCGGCCCTTAACCAGTCGGTCAACCGGACGCCAAAAGCGTGGCGCTTTTGGTTCCCTCCGCTGCGCTCCGGCGCCGGTTACCTCAGCGTTAGGGCTGGTCGTAGTGCCCTCCAATGGCGAAAACGTAAATGGATTTGTCGTCGAATCGGTATATGAGTCTGTCTTTCTGTGAGATACGCCGTGACCACAAGCCTGATAAGTTGTGTTTAAGCGGTTCAGGTTTGCCGATGCCTATTGCTGGATCGTCGGAGCGGAGCATTTCTTTCAGCAATTTGCAGAGAGCTTTGTGCAGCTTCTTGTCTTTCTCTCGCATTTTTTCATAGGCTTCCCAAGTGCTGCCCTCAAATACCAGTGATCTCATTCATCTGCTCATCATTAGGTGTGTATCCTTGGCCACGGCTGTGAGTATCGAGAGAGGTGGCAATCTGCTGCATCAGGTCTCGGTTCTGAAGAACATGCAGGGTTTCCTGTTCTCTTTCCCAGTCTTCAGCACTCATAATTACGAAAGCCTCTCCGGCGCGGCGCGTCACCTTGAGGGGCTCATGTTTGTTAATAACCTGTTCTACAAGGCTTTTCAGGTTATCTCTGAATTTGTTTACACTGATAACATCCATAACTCCACCATTACGTACGGAAACTCCGTACAACTATATCCCAATAGCCCTAACAAGGCCAGTCACGGCGACGCCTACTGCATTGCGGCTTCGCCTTCATTCCGCAGGCGCGCATGCTGGCTGGCGTTAAAGGCCTGGCTGTCGTGTTCTTGGGCGCGGTGTTTGGGCGCGGTTTGGCAGCAGTTTTCGGGCAGAACACAGCCGCCGGTCTGGCAATTGTTTTGGCCGGTAATTCGGTGCTCAGGTCGCGGGGCAATCCGGCGCATTCATTGGTCAGCTTCCGTCCATTTGGTGTTCTGGTTCCTGGCGCCATGGGTCAGCCTGGTGCAAGGTGTCGGGAGTGGGCATTCGACTTTGGGTGCCCAAATAAGTAATCGGGTGAGCGGCCCTTAACCAGTCGGTCAACCGGACGCCAAAAGCGTGGCGCTTTTGGTTCCCTCCGCTGCGCTCCGGCGCCGGTTACCTCAGCGTTAGGCAGGAAGAGGCCCATGAGCTATGAGCGAATATAACCTCGAATTTGCCGAAGCTATGGCTGAGTCTAGTGCTCTGATTCTCCGTAGCGACTCTTTGCCTGACGAGGCTCAGCGAGCCGCCTTGTATACTGCCCTCGTTGCATGTGAAGTAGCACTGAAATATGTTTTGTCTGAGGCCGGTGTTTCTGTCCCAAAAACTCATGACCTATCAAGGCTGGTTAATCTCGTCTCGAATTGCTCGATTGAGAGAGAAATTTCAAGGGGTGTTATCAAGCGTGTCCCGGCAAGTTGCGTTCGAGGCATCAAGGCAGCCGACGAATACAGTGACGCTACACTGGGTAAGTTGCTCGAAGCAGAGGAGCTCGGGGCGTCCAAATTCCCGAACGAAATTCGCTACGGCCATACGCTGACACACTTCCCTGCATCAGTCATGCAACGGGCAAGTGTTCGGCTTATTTCGTGGGTCAAGACTTATGCCCCAAGCGTACAAGCCTAACAATTGCATTAAATTCGTTCCGGCCCGAGGGGCCTCCACCGGACGGCTTTTTCTCCGCTTCGCTGCGTAAAAGCCGCCGTTTATGCAGGCGTTAAAGGCCTGGCTCCGGTGCTCTTTGGCTTGGTGTTTGGCTGCTATTTCAGTGGGTGCCGGCAGGCAGAAAACCGCCTTCAGTCTGGCAAGGATGTTGGCGGCCAATCGGGAGTTCAGGTCGCGGGGCAATCCGGCGCATTCATTGGTCAGCTTCCGTCCATTCGGTGTTCTGGTTCCTGGCGCCATGGATCAAGTTAGTACACAGTACCGGGAGTGGGCATTCGACTTTGGGTGCCCAAATAAGTAATCGGGTGAGCGGCCCTTAACCAGGCGCATCAATACGCGGCCTGCGGCCGCCGGACGCCCTTGTCAGGGCGCCGTTGTGCGCAGCGTTAAATGCCTGGCTCCGGTGCTCTTTGGCTTGGTGTTTGGCTGCTATTTCAGTGGTTGCCGGCAGGCAGAACACAGCCCTCAGTCTGGCAATTGTTTTGGCCGGTAATTCGGTGCTCAGGTCGCGGGGCAATCAGGCGTATTCATCGGGTAGTTTTCGCGCATTCGGTGTTCTGGTTTCTGGCGCCATGGATCAAGTTAGTACACAGTACCGGGAGTGGGTATTCAGCTTTGGGTGCCCAAATAAGTAATCGGGTGAACGGCCCTTAACCAGGCGCATCAATACGCGGCCTGCGGCCGCCGGACGCCCTTGTCAGGGCGCCGTTGTGCGCGGCGTTACGTTTCGTCGTCGACAAGGCATCGAGTAATTGGATGAATGTAGAAATCATCGGTGATCGTGAATTTATCACCTCTGTTCAGGAGCATGACGGTGTTTGGGTGCTAATGGCAGGCCAATCGCTTTACGCCTTACCAGCGGAGGGTGGCAGGGCTCTTCCTGTTTGGTCGTCATCAGAAAAAGCAGAAGTGTTCGCCGAGAATTTGAACCAAAGAGGGCTATCCCCTGTGTTCGTTCCGATGAGCAATTTCCTGGGTGCTGCCTGGTTGGGTTCGTCGAGCCTACAAATCGTCGATGTCTTGGCTTCACCCCGCTATGGCCAAGAGTCTCTCACCTACACAGCTGAGGAACTCCGTGCCAGACTCAAAACGTAACAATGCCATTAAGTCTGTTCCGGGCCGATGGCCCTCCACCGGACGCCCCTGTCGGGCCGCCGCTTATGGCTGGCGTTGGGCGGCAGATAGTTGGTTCAATGACTGAAGGAGGTTGAAGATGGGTTTTTTTAAGGATCTTTTACGTCACACGATGGGAGGCCATCATGGTGGCGGTCGTTATGGCGGTCGTTATGGCGGTGGTCATCATGGTGGATATGACCCGAACTACAGGGGGCAGCCTAGCAGCACGCCACCAAGTTCAGCATGCCCAAAGTGCGGGGCAAGCAACGCCGCAAGCGCGCGCTTCTGTCAGCAATGCGGGGCTTCGATGGTTCCAGCAAAGTGCGCGTCCTGTGCAGCGGAAATTCCACCTGGTGCAAAGTTTTGTCCGCAATGTGGAAAGCCGGCGTAGGTAGCAGGTTCTCAGTGTGGCCGCCGCCCAACAAGGCGCTGCAGCGGACGGCGCTCCGCGCCGCCGCTGAGCTTGGGCGTTAAAGGCCTGGCTCCGGTGCTCTTTGGCTTGGTGTTTGGCTGCTATTTTAGTGGTTGCCGGCAGGCAGAACACAGCCCTCAGTCTGGCAATTGTTTTGGCCGGTAATTCGGTGCTCAAGTCGCGGGGCAATCCGGCGTATTCATTGGTCAGCTTCCGTCCATTCGGTGTTCTGGTTCCTGGCGCCATGGGTCAGCCTGGTGCAAGGTGTCGGGAGTGGGCATTCGACTTTGGATGCCCAAATAAGTAATCGGGTGAACGGCCCTTAACCAGGCGCTGTAGTACGCGGCCGATGGCCGCCGGACGGCCTTTTCATTGCGGCTTCGCCTCCATTACAAGGCCGCCGCTAAGCTCTGCGTTGTACGGATATTAGAATATGAAAAACTTTCATTTTGATGGGCCAACGTGGGCATTTCTTACGCCTGAACAAATGTATGATGAAGAAGGAAAGCTTCGAAGGGCACATAAGCACTATCAAAACGCAGATATTTATTTTCTTTCCATTATGAATAAATGTCTTTTTGAGCCGAGAAAAACCAAAGTTTCTTCTGATGGAAGCATTAAATGTGAAGTGTGTGTGGGTGATCCATAAAAAAAGAAATTCGATCGTATTAGCATATCTTTTCCGTTGCCTGAAATTTGGTACGCGATGCCTGGTATAAAAGATAGATTTGATGATAGAAATGAATTTCTTTTTTTTGTCCTATTTAATCAGTATCACCCTAAAGGCTCTTTTAAAAAGAGGGTGTATGAGCTTTCTCGAAAGTTACTTAAAAGAGGTGTTATTTCGCCAACACTTTGTTTTAAGATATTAAGAGGCATCTATTCGTCAGAGATTACGGTTCGTCATGAAACACGATTTGAAATAAATATCTTTGACCCGCTAGCACATTGTATGACGAATAATGAAAAAGCGGAGCAGGCGCGGAAAGGCAACCCTAGATTTTATGAGTTGAATGAGGCCGACTGGGATACATCTAAAACTAAAGATGTTGATTATAGCAAGCTTCCTAGTGCTGAGAAGGCTGAAAATTGTAGGCTGACGGTCGATCAGATCATAAATCACTTTAATATCGAAGTGGGCAATCAGAAGGTTGCTTATATAGGAAAGACTGAGCAAGAGCCATTTGACAGGCTTTTTCCTCATAAAAAATTGAATGAGCTGGATGCCAAGCTACTAAAAAATGAATACGAAACTCTGATTATTCACCTATTTGGATTTATGAATTGGGATGAGCCCGTTTTATCACTCCCACCAACGACGTCCATTTCAAAAGCTGACGCAATAACAATAGCTGAAGCTGAATTAATCAATTACTTTAAGCCGTCAGAGAATGATAAATTTGTAAAGGATGATGGTAAAGCCAATTGGAAGCATATTAAGCTTTTGATAAGGAATAGATACAAAAAAATTCGAGGATTGCTTGATGTGGATGGTCAATATGCAAAATTCTATACACTTCATGTTGGTGACAAAAATTTGAACAGACATGAAGTTGACATCGATCTTGCGGCTTACAGCTCCGTACAACAAGAAAATGCAGTGGACTCGTAAACTCGCCACTGATTTAAGCGTTATATTTCTTGACCGCGTCTGTTAACAGGTGCTATTAATAGCACCGAATAGTTGGCTAGGTAATCACTATGCAAGTGAAGTTTTCCGAGGATGTCATTCCTCTATCAGACCTGAAGATTAATCCCGGAAAGGTGGTTGGTCGAGCGCAGGACACGCATCGTCCGATTCTGCTTACCAGTCGTGGCCGCGGTATAGCTGTTGTTCAGGGGCTGGAGGATTATGAGAGAACCGCAGAGGAACTGCGGTTTGTAAAAGCGGTGGCGCAGGGGCTTATGGATGTTCGTGAGGGCAACACCGTGTCGTTGGAGGACGCCAAGAAAACATTGGGCATCAAGTAAATGGAATTACGCATCGCACAGTCCGCTCTTGAGGACTTAAAGGCTATTCAGGAGTATTACAGAGACGAGGATGTGCCACATATTGGTGATGATTTCGTGACTGCTATCTTGGAACATTGTGGAATGCTTCAAGTCCACCCTGATGCTGGTCGAGTCGTTCCTGAATTCAGCCTGGATCATATTCGCGAATTAATTCACGCTCCATTTCGGGTTGTCTACCTCAGGCAGTCTAAAGAGGTTGTGCTCATACGAGTCTGGCGAAGTGAGAGGCAGCTCGAACTACCAGAAAACGAAACATAACCAGGCCATGCACCGGATGCCAAAACCTTCGCTTCGCTGCGGTTCTGTCACCGGTGATGGCAGGCGTTAAAGGCCTGGCTGTCGTGTTCTTGGGTGTGGTGTTTGCGGCCGGTTTCGGTGTTTGGCCTCGGCAGAAAACAGCCCTCAGTCTGGTAGTGGTTTTGGCCGGTAATCTGGCATTCAGGTCGCGGGGCTATCCGGCTTTACCTCGGACAAAACCCGCCCATTCAGTGCCGTGGTTCCTGGCGCCATAGTTCGAGTTAGTACACAGTACCGGGAGTCGGCATTCAGTACTGGGTGCCAATACAAAACAACGGGTAACCGGCCCTTAACCAGTCGGTCAACCGGACGCCAAAAGCGTGGCGCTTTTGGTTCCCTCCGCTGACGCTCCGGCGCCGGTTACCTCAGCGTTAAAGGCCTGGCTCCAGTGTTCTTGGGTTTGGTGTTTGGCTGCTATTTCAGCGGTTGCCGGCAGGCAGAACACAGCCCTCAGTCTGGCAATTGTTTTGGCCGGTAATTCGGTGCTCAGGTCGCGGGACAATCCGGCGCATTCATTGGTCAGCTTCCGTCCATTTGGTGTTCTGATTCCTGGCGCCATGGGTCAGCCTGGTGCAAGGTGTCGGGAGTGGGCATTCGACTTTGGGTGCCCAAATAAGTAATCGGGTGAACGGCCCTTAACCAGGCGCATCAATACGCGGCCTGCGGCCGCCGGACGCCCTTGTCAGGGCGCCGTTGTGCGCGGCGTTAAAGGCCTAGCTCCAGTGTTCTTGGGTTTGGTGTTTGGTGTCGGTTCCGGTGTTTGGCCTCGCAAGTAAACAGCCCCCCGGTTCGGCTAAGGTTTTAGCCGCTATTCCGGTGTTCAGGTCGCGGGGCAATCCGGCGTATTCATTGGTCAGCTTCCGTCCATTCGGTGTTCTGGTTCCTGGCGCCATGGATCAAGTTAGTACACAGTACCGGGAGTGGGCATTCAGCATTGGGTGCCAAAATAAGTAATCGGGTAACCGGCCCTTAACCAGTCGGTCAACCGGACGCCAAAAGCGTGGCGCTTTTGGTTCCCTCCGCTGCGCTCCGGCGCCGGTTACCTCAGCGTTATGTGGTGCCAACCATGCTAAAATCGCGGGTTTTGAACGATGTTTAATCACGGGTAGCCAGGACGCTACTCATTAAAGAAAGGAACTCTGACTATGAGCAACCTGATTGCCGCCTGCGTCGGCGACATGCATGTTTGCCCGATCAAAGGGCACGGCTCCTCCCCCATCATGCCAAACGGCTCCAGCATCCTTGTTGAAGGTAAACCCATTGCCCGGGTTGGCGATGTAACCGGCTGCGGTGCGGTTATTACTCAAGGCTACCCGCTCGCAATAGCAGATGGTATGCCAGTGGCCTACCTTGGCAGCCCCACCAGTCATGGCGGTTCGATTGTCAGCGGCAATCCACGAGTGATTTTGGGCGTTGCCACCAACACCGCACCGGTTGTGGATTTCGCCATGGCGGGTGCGCTGGATGACAAAGGGCAGCTTACCCCTGCCGCCAAGGAGCTGCTCGATAAAGACCCGCAGGAATTTGTTCGCAAGGCTGCTCAGAAGGGTGCGTTGATTGACGAAGGCTTGCCGGACGAAGAACCGAAAGATTCCCCCACCCAAGAAGATCGCCCCACGGTTCGGGTGGAGGCTGGTATCTTTTTTGACGGCACCGGCAATAACCGCGACAACACCCAGACGTATCAGCAGCAGATGGACGAGTGTTTGACGGCCAATGCAGCCGGTGCCATATCGGAAGAGGAATGCAGCAGTGAACTGTCGCAGATCATGGAAGGCAGTTACCTTAACGCAGAAACGAATGTCTCCAAACTGGAAAACCTTTACCAGCGTGAAGGAGGCCAAAGTGAGACCGGCGAAAGGGTCTACCGGCTATCAACCTATGTGTCGGGAGTTGGGACCAAGTCCGGGGAGCCGGACGACGGTC
>NZ_JASSVN010000037.1:0-7105 GCF_030540945.1 Marinobacter sp. SS8-8
GCAGGGGCAAATACGGGGGCAGGATGGGGTCGCTGCTGGTTGAGCTTGAAAATGGCAGGCAATTCCGGATTGGTTCCGGATTCAGCGATACCGAGAGGGCGTCCCCACCGGAGCCCGGAAGTACGATCACGTTCAAGTATTATGGTCTTACGGCCACTGGACTGCCCCGCTTTGCCAGCTTTCTGCGAGTCCGCAATGATGAACCCGCGTGGTAAGTCAGGTTGCAGACTGGCGCACTCCTGGAGGTGCAAGTCCTCCCGTGAGCTGGCCACAGCGAACGAAGTGAAGCGCAACTGCGGAAGGGCGACCGACCGTGGGGAGGAAGCGTAAACCGTGAGCCGATGAACAAGAATCGGATACGAGGCACTGCTGCAACCTCTGATAGATTCCACCTTCAGAGAGCACAGCTACGGCTTTCGTCCGGGCCGTCGGGCCCACGATGCGGTGCTGGCTGCGCAGCGCTACGCCAACAGGGCCGCCATATCGTGGTGGACGTCGACCTGTCGACGTTCTTCGACCGGGTCAACCACGACACTCTGATCGACCGCCTGAAGAAGCGCATAAACGACCCCGGAGTCATCCGGCTGGTTCGCTCGTTACGCCGATGACTGCAACGTCTACGTTCGCAGTCAAAAGGCAGGAGAACGGCTCATGCAGTTACTCCGCCGCTGTTATGGAAAGCTGCGCCTGGTGATTAACGAAGCCAAGAGCACGGTGACCAGCGTGTTCGGTCGCAAGTTCCTCGGCTATGCCCTCTGGTCGGTGGGGCTCCTCGCTGATCATAGGGAATTCTTGCTTGTCAGGCTCAGAATTTGAGATTGATAAAATTGCTTTTCGCCCTGCGAAGCAGCTCTTTCTCTGTTACTCCGGTATTCACGATGCTCTCTTCCCACCGCTTTCGCCCATCCTGCTCCGGGGAGCTATGAAACAGCAAAAGCTGGCCATCGACAATTTTAAAGTTGGTCGGGTCAATGGCTTCATGACGCCCCTGTGCCAGGTTATAGGGGCAACTGCGAGGGAAAGCCGGCGCATAGGCGGAAGGGTTGGCATCGAAAGTATTTTTCTGTTCAGCACTTGTAAACCAATATACATCTCCTCGATAGGTACTCTGGTATTGTCCGGAGCCTCTCTCCGGGCGCCCCCGTTCATAATAGGAGACAGGGCTGTACCCCTCCAGTACGGGTTGTCCGTGTGACATTCCATGATCAGCGGCATGGGCCGTCATGGCTGGCACAATGAACAACATCAAGAGGATTACCGGGTACATTTTCATACGGCGCATGATCATAGGACTTCTCCTGTAGCGGGATGTTCGGAAATAGTGGTCAGGCGGGCCCTTACTGATGCATCACGCTGACAGTCGCTGCGATGGGCTGATGGTAATCCACGCACAACCAATTCACCCGCATTCGCGGTGGGGTCAATGACAATCCACGCGGTGACGGGTTTCCTTGTAAAGTCTGCTCGGTGTTGCGAGGTTTTTGTGATAGTACCGGTTGAAGTAATTAATCAGCATTGACGGCATCGTTTCCGGTGCATACCCGTGCCAGAGCTTTAACAGGACGAGACTATCACGTTTTTTCAGGGCATGTTTAAGCCATTTTGGAAAATGACCGGTTGACGTGCAGGAAGCAAGGTCAATGATGGCGGGGCTGCCGGATAACGAACAGGACGAAGAGCTTTGTCGCACCATGATCCCCATGGCTTACAGCCTCGGCTGCGGGGTCATTGCGGAAGGCGTAGAGACAGAAGCCCAGGCCAGCTGGCTGCTGACCTCAGGGTGCGATGAACTCCAGGGCTTTCTGCTCGGTCGCCCGACACCTGAGGGTTCCTGAGGGTTACTGGTCCTCCCAATCGATTGCCCGGTAATCGAAGTTGCCCTCAATGGTGGGCTTGATAATCCGGAAATAAGGTGAGGCATCAAAGTCCCTCGGTGTGAACAGGGAGGGGTGCCGGATCCGGAAACGCTCGATCTCGCAGTCTTCACAGTCTGGATCGTTGGCGGGAAATGTTTTCACCACTGGCAGGATCGGATAGCGCAGTTGTTGGAAGCCTTCGGCAATAAAGGTGGAACAGATGGCCCGCGTGGGATCGCCGCTTCCGAACGCCAGCAGCCTGTGCCGGTAACGCGTCGGCACCGGCGGTGTCGGCCACAGGTAACGCGCCAGGTCAAACACGTTTTTCATGTCGTACTGGTGGCCGAGGCGGCTTAGGGCATAATCCGTCAACGCGTGAATGTCGCCTTCATCAAGTCCGACCGGACGGCAGATGCGGGTATGGGTATTTCGGTAGAAAGATAGGGGAAGCGGGCGGATACCCGCCTCAAGGTCTGCCTCTATGAGTACGTGGGCCTCACCATCGTCCGAGGTTCCGAGACCGGCATCTGGCCCCAGGTACAGTGCCGCGTGAGACCAGGTGGACTGGGTCAGATACTTGATGGCGACACTGATCCGCGTATTACCCTCTACCAGCAGAACGTCTCCGGGCTCAAGCGTGTTTACCATGGCTTCCCAGGTGGAGGTTCTGGTGGAGTGCCGGGTAACTTCCTTGGAAAGGTAGGCGGCCAGGCGCCTGGAGAGCCAGTTCAACAGCATGTTTTGCTCCGGTTTTTTCTTGGTTTATGTTCAATAGAACAGACAAACATCGGGGAACTCTGTTACATCAGCCAGTTGATATGCCTTTTGAGAGTGCCACCCTATGAGCTGGCATTTGTAACACTGTGGCAGGTGCCTGTGTCAGTAGTGCCGTAATCGTAAACAACTGACACGTGAGGCGTTGATGTCTTTTTCCTGGACTGTCCGTGATCCGGTTCGCCAGTGCAGGGATGCCTGTGAACTGGCAGTGGGTCACGGTACGCCCCGGCGAGCCGCCAAGCTGGCTGCGGTGGTTGGAACGCTTCTGGTACTGATCAACCAGTGGGAAGCGGTCGTTGGTACGGCCTCGATGGACTGGGTGAAAGTGACGCTGACGTATTGTGTTCCTTATATGGTCTCGACGTATACCAGTGTCAGCAAGGATCTGCACCTGCGTCGGGCAGCCGAGGCCGCAGAGCAGAGGGTGCATGAGGAAGCACAAAAAATTCAGTTTCAGAAAGGCGCGTCGTAACACTTCGGTTGTTCAGGGGTCTCTCACCTTGCAGGCTACCAGGCTGGAGCAGCGTCTGATGGAGCTGGGGATATCAGGAGGTGAATCGTGAGCATGGATAACATGATTGGTTCGGTACTGATTGCTCTCTTGCTCTGGGCAACACAGCCGGCCATTGCCGAGAGCAAAAACGGATTTGATGTCAGCAACGCACGGGTGCCGGTTGATGAAATCCTTCGTGGTGGGCCACCTCGTGATGGCATCCCCTCAATAGACGATCCAAAATTTGAGCGCCCCGCCAATAGCCTGCCCTGGCGCACCAATGACCTGATGCTGACCTTTGATGCCGAGAATGCCCGCTTTGCATACCCTATTGGCATTCTGAACTGGCACGAAATCGTCAATCATGACCTTGATGGTACGCCGTTGCTGATTACCTTTTGCCCGCTGTGTGGAACCGGCATGGCGTTCGATCCGGAAGTAGAGGGCCGTCACCTGACCTTTGGTGTGTCCGGATTGCTCTATAACAGCGACCTGTTGATGTACGATCATCAAACCGAATCTCTGTGGTCACAGATTGAAGGGCGGGCGATTTCGGGCCCCCTGGCCGGGACGGAGCTGAGGCCTGTCGCCATTCGCCACGAACTCTGGGGAGGGTGGCAGGAACGGGTTGGTCTTGACGGACAGGTGCTCTCAACAGACACCGGCCACAGTCGCAACTACCGGATGTCGCCTTACGGTAATTACCATCATTCCGAGCGACTCTACTTTCCGGTCACCCACACCAGCCGGAAGTATCACCCGAAGACCTGGGTGCTGGGCTGGACCTACAATGGCGAGAGTAAAGCCTGGCCATTCCCCGAACTGGCGGATTACGGTGCCGTACTCGACGACCAAATCGGCGGCAAGGCAGTACGAATCCACTATGATCCGGAGGTTCCGTCGGCGGAGCTGCGGGATGCGTCGGGCAAGCTGCTTCCTGCCACGAGAGCCTTCTGGTTCGCCTGGTACACCTTTCATCCCGAAACCCGGATTTATGAAGCCGATTAATTTTGAAAACCGGTGTAATAGTTCCGGAACTCATGTGTCTCTTTCCTGACCGCCCCTTTGTGCGGTGACGGGCTCCGAGGGCCCACCCTATAACTCTATGATCAGGGAGAGAAACAATGTCCACAATACATCCTCTGAGAAAAGCGATTCACAGTTCGTTCGAACATCGGCGCACTACTTGGTGGTCTGCCGCCCTGGTGACGGCCATGTTGGGCACCGGCGGTCTGGCGGCTGCCGCCTGCAGCCCCTGTTCTCCGTGCAAGAACAAGTGCAAGGCAGAGCAGCGCTGCAAGGCCGGATGCAACCCGTGTGCGGTCAAAAATCGGTGCGCTGCCAAAAACCCCTGTGCAGTAAAAAACCCGTGCGCTGCGAAGAACCCGTGTGCCACCAAGGGCTGTAATCCCGGCGCGGTGAAAGGCTGTAACCCCTGCGCAGCTACGGGCAAGTGCGGCGCCAAACCCAACCCCTGTGCTGCCAAAAAGGTCACTCGACCAGCCAACTATCAACCGTATGAGGGGAATCCCTGCAAGCTGATGGCTCTGGGGGAGAAGCTGTTTAACGATCCCTCCCTCAGCAGCAACGGTCTGTCCTGCGCTTCCTGCCACAACGATGGCGCTGGCTACAACGCAACCTTTGCCAATGCCTATCCGCATTCCGTGGCCATGGCCAGGGATATATTTGGTATGGATTCGGTGTATCTGGATGAAATGGTCCAGGTCTGTATGGTTCAGCCCATGGCGGCAGAGCCTCTGGACTGGAGCGGTGAACAGCTGGCGGCGCTTACGGCATACATGGGCAAGGTCCAGAAGCAGCTTGCAGCTAATCCCTGTGCCCTGAAGGGGGGCAAATGCGGCGCCTGTAAACCGTGTGCCGGCAAAAACCCCTGCGCCACGAAAAATCCGTGCGCGACCAAAAATCCGTGTGCAGGGAAGAATCCCTGTTCGGCCAGTGCCGGGAAACGATTGGCAGATGCCGCTGCCTGAGGTGAATAGACCAGTCGGACGAGCGCGGCTTCCGGAAACTCCCGGAGCCGCGCGGGAAGGAGATAAGAGACAATGACGGAACTTCGTATTCCCCAACTCGCGAGTCTCACGGATAACCAAGTGTTGACCAGTCTGGCGGCCGTCGACGACATCCGGGAGTGCTACCGGGTGCTGGAGAAAGGCGGGTTAAATGTGGTTGGTGAGGTGCTCAAAGGTCAGGGTCCTTTTTACGAGATGGACCACTACCCGAAAGAGGATGTCTACGACCGGGAAACCGCGTCCCAGTACTACTACCACGCTCACAGGGACGACTACGCGGAGCACGGTCATTTCCACCTGTTTCTTCGTCATGCGGCATTGTCGGAAGGGGTAGAGCCGGTGATGGGGCCCGCGGGTGAGGACAGGGTGGCGCACCTGGTCGCAGTTTCCATGGACGCCTGGGGTTACCCTACCGACCTGTTTGCGGTAAACCGCTGGGTAACCGATGAGAGCTGGCTGCCTGCGGAGACGATCCTTCGAGTGCTGGATCGGTTTGCGATTGATCACGCCTACCCCAGCTGGCCGGTCAATCGCTGGCTGACAGCGATAGTGCGCTGTTTCCGGCCCCAGATCGAGGCGTTGCTGTATCACCGGGACGAGGTTATCCATCAGCGGCAGGCTCAGGGTCTGAAGCAGGTGTTGGAAGATCGTTCCCTGGAGATTACCGGGACTGTTCCGATTGATGTGGATAGTTGGGCAAATAAGCTGAAAGCGGAGCAGAAAAAGCGTAATCAGGCCAGGCGAATTCAGCAAAACAGAAGCTCTGAATATACCAGGTAATCACTGACATCAAAAAACAGGGCTTGACTGGTTATTCATTATCGCTGGCCCGGGATGTCCGTGCGTTGAGTGCTTCGGCTACCCGTTCGCCGATCCTGCGCAGCAGCTCCTCGTCCGGTTGGCCAGAGGAGTGAGCCTTCATCAGGTCGGTTGTTGCCCGCAGATTGCCGATAAAGGTTCGGCAGTCCCCGCACATCATCAGGTGCAATTTCACGGACAGGTTCTGCAGACCGGCCAGTTCGCCATCAATGTAATCGCTGGCAATTACGGCCAGATCCCTGCACATCAGCATTCGCCCGTCTCCTGGAAAGTTTCGACCATCAGAAAGATTTTTTGCCTTGCACGGTGTAAAAGGACACGAAGGTTAGAGGCACTGACATCCAGAATGTTACAGACATCGTCGGATTTGTGCTGGTGAGCCTCGTAAAGTATCAGGGCGGAGCGCTGGGTTTCTGGTAGCGAGGAAAGGTGTTTGTCCAGGCAATCGCTGAGGGCGCCATTTTCCATCAGTGTGTCCGCAGATTCGTGAAACTGCAGCTTTGGCGGCAGATCCCAGCGGCCAGCGGCATTAAAACGGCTGGCCAGCTCCGGCTCAAGGCTTTCGGAAAAATCGGTGGCTACTTCCCGTTTGCTGGAACGAAGCCTGTTTTTGCAGCGGTTGGCAACAATCCGGTGCAGCCAGGTTTTCAGGCCCGACCGGCCTTCAAACTTTTGAATGGCATCGATCACCGTAACCCAGCAATCCTGGACGATTTCCTCGGCGCTGGAGTGGTCCAGATAGAACCGGGCGACCGCCAGCATCCCGGGTGTGTAAATGCGCACCGCTTCCTGATAGGACTGATTGTCGCCCGTTTTCATGCTTTGAATCAGTGCTGTTTCCCTGGAGGTGTCTGGATCCGACATTGCTGTTTCCTATTATGAGCAACTGTTCAAGAATAGCAGTAAGTTCTGACAGCTGTCGAAAAGTTCCCTGCGTACACCATGCGTACACTATGCAAGGGCTCGTGAAAGGACCCGTGACCAAATTTTTACTAATCAGAAATAAAGCACTAATCCGAAATAAAGTAAGCGAACATTAATTTAATATGTAAGCCAGGTCAGGATGCCTAAAAAATGATTTCAATAGTGCTGGTAACTTCTGTAAACGTCGCAGTTACCGGTAAACAATT
>NZ_JASSVN010000038.1:0-5504 GCF_030540945.1 Marinobacter sp. SS8-8
AATAAAAAACCCCAGCACCTGTTGGTACTGGGGTTTGGGTATTAGGCGCCTGACGATGACCTACTCTCACATGGGCAACGCCACACTACCATCGGCGCTGGTCTGTTTCACTTCTGAGTTCGGGATGGGATCAGGTGGTTCCAGACCGCTATGGTCGTCAGGCAAAACGGTTGATCACTGGGGGACGGGATAGAACGATGTGATGCTGATTTCTGGTTGCGTCATCCGCAATTGTCTTGGGTGTTATATAGTCAAGCCGCACGAGCAATTAGTATCGGTTAGCTCAACGCCTCACAGCGCTTACACACCCGACCTATCAACGTCCTGGTCTTGAACGGCTCTTCAGGGACCTCGAGGGTCCAGGGAGATCTCATCTTGGAAGGGGCTTCCCGCTTAGATGCTTTCAGCGGTTATCCTGTCCGAACATAGCTACCGGGCAATGCCACTGGCGTGACAACCCGAACACCAGAGGTTCGTCCACTCCGGTCCTCTCGTACTAGGAGCAGCTTTCCTCAAATCTCCAACGTCCACGGCAGATAGGGACCGAACTGTCTCACGACGTTCTAAACCCAGCTCGCGTACCACTTTAAATGGCGAACAGCCATACCCTTGGGACCGGCTTCAGCCCCAGGATGTGATGAGCCGACATCGAGGTGCCAAACACCGCCGTCGATGTGAACTCTTGGGCGGTATCAGCCTGTTATCCCCGGAGTACCTTTTATCCGTTGAGCGATGGCCCTTCCATACAGAACCACCGGATCACTATGACCTACTTTCGTACCTGCTCGACGTGTCTGTCTCGCAGTTAAGCGGGCTTGTGCCATTACACTAACCGCACGATGTCCGACCGTGCTTAGCCCACCTTTGTGCTCCTCCGTTACGCTTTGGGAGGAGACCGCCCCAGTCAAACTACCCACCACACAGTGTCCTCATCCCCGATCAGGGGACCAAGTTAGAACCTCAAACAGGTCAGGCTGGTATTTCAAGGTTGGCTCCACGAGAACTGGCGTTCCCGCTTCAAAGCCTCCCAGCTATCCTACACAAACATGCTCAAAGTTCACTGTGAAGCTATAGTAAAGGTTCACGGGGTCTTTCCGTCTAGCCGCGGATACACCGCATCTTCACGGCGATTTCAATTTCACTGAGTCTCGGGTAGAGACAGCGCCCCCATCGTTACGCCATTCGTGCAGGTCGGAACTTACCCGACAAGGAATTTCGCTACCTTAGGACCGTTATAGTTACGGCCGCCGTTTACCGGGGCTTCGATCAAGAGCGTCGCGCAAGCGCTAACCCCATCAATTAACCTTCCGGCACCGGGCAGGCGTCACACCGTATACGTCCACTTTCGTGTTTGCACAGTGCTGTGTTTTTAATAAACAGTCGCAGGGGCCTGGTATCTTCGACTGGCTTGGGCTCCACCCGCAAAGGGTCTCACCTACCACCAGCGTGCCTTCTCCCGAAGTTACGGCACCATTTTGCCTAGTTCCTTTACCCGAGTTCTCTCAAGCGCCTTGGTATTCTCTACCTGACCACCTGTGTCGGTTTGGGGTACGGTCCCGAATAGCCTGAAGCTTAGAAGATTTTCCTGGAAGCAGGGCATCAATGACTTCCCGCCCTGAAAGGGCAGTCGTCGTCGCGTCTCGGCATTGTGGGACCGGATTTGCCTGATCCCACTGCCTACTCGCTTAAACCGGGACAACCGTCGCCCGGCTCACCTAGCCTTCTCCGTCTCTCCATCGCAGCTATCCAAGGTACGGGAATATTAACCCGTTTCCCATCGACTACACCTTTCGGTCTCGCCTTAGGGGCCGACTCACCCTGCGCCGATTAGCGTTGCGCAGGAACCCTTGGTCTTCCGGCGTGGGGGTTTTTCACCCCCATTGTCGTTACTCATGTCAGCATTCGCACTTCTGATACCTCCAGCATGCTTCTCAACACACCTTCGCAGGCTTACAGAACGCTCCCCTACCCCGTGCACTTGCGTGCACAGCCGCAGCTTCGGTGACCAGTTTGAGCCCCGTTACATCTTCCGCGCAGGCCGACTCGACTAGTGAGCTATTACGCTTTCTTTAAAGGATGGCTGCTTCTAAGCCAACCTCCTAGCTGTCTGAGCCTTCCCACATCGTTTCCCACTTAACTGGTACTTGGGGACCTTAGCTGGCGGTCTGGGTTGTTTCCCTCTTCACGACGGACGTTAGCACCCGCCGTGTGTCTCCCGGATAGTACTCACAGGTATTCGGAGTTTGCATCGGGTTGGTAAGTCGGGATGACCCCCTAGCCGAAACAGTGCTCTACCCCCTGTGGTATTCGTCCGAGGCGCTACCTAAATAGCTTTCGGGGAGAACCAGCTATCTCCGGGCTTGATTAGCCTTTCACTCCGATCCACAAGTCATCCCCTGGCTTTTCAACGACAGTGGGTTCGGTCCTCCAGTTGATGTTACTCAACCTTCAACCTGCTCATGGATAGATCGCCCGGTTTCGGGTCTATGCCCAGCGACTGAATCGCCCTATTCAGACTCGGTTTCCCTACGGCTCCCCTACACGGTTAACCTCGCCACTGAACATAAGTCGCTGACCCATTATACAAAAGGTACGCCGTCACGGAACACGTCCGCTCCGACTGCTTGTACGCATACGGTTTCAGGATCTATTTCACTCCCCTCACAGGGGTTCTTTTCGCCTTTCCCTCACGGTACTGGTTCACTATCGGTCAGTCAGGAGTATTTAGCCTTGGAGGATGGTCCCCCCATGTTCAGACAGGATATCACGTGTCCCGTCCTACTCGATTTCACTGAACCTGGGTTTCGGATACGGGGCTATCACCCACTATGGCGGCCCTTTCCAGAGCCTTCTCCTACCCGTTGTCCAGCTTAAGGGCTGGTCCCCGTTCGCTCGCCGCTACTGAGGGAATCTCGGTTGATTTCTTTTCCTCGGGGTACTTAGATGTTTCAGTTCCCCCGGTTCGCCTCGTACACCTATGTATTCAGTGCACGATACCGACCCGAAAGTCGGTGGGTTTCCCCATTCAGAGATGCCCGGATCACAGCTTGTTTGCCAGCTCCCCGAGCCTTATCGCAGGCTTCCACGTCTTTCATCGCCTCTGACTGCCAAGGCATCCACCGTATGCGCTTAGTTGCTTGACTATATAACCCCAAGACAACTGTTCACGAATTCTCACCCACCAGGCAAGCCTGACAGACGATTCTTCGAGACAGCCGCTTGAAGCGATATAACAACCACTTCAACGACAACACCGGATAACGCTTGAAATCGCTATCACATTGAACATTGTTCCTCGGAGATAATGAGAAACAATATTCGTGTTCTATCTCGTCCAATTTGTTAAAGAGCAAATCTGACCCAGTGATCAGAAAGAAGGGCTTCGCTTGATCTGTCATCAAACCGAAACGCTTGTTTCTGCACACTGCTAACTCAACGTTAGTCAGTAAAGTTTGGTGGAGCCGAGGAGGATCGAACTCCTGACCTCCTGCGTGCAAGGCAGGCGCTCTCCCAGCTGAGCTACGGCCCCAGTAAAGTTGCCAGGAATTGTTCAGATCTAGGCGTCGAAGTGCGCCGCATAGCCTGCTATGCAAGTGCTTCGACAACGACGAGCTGAGCAATTCTGGTGGGTCTGGGTGGACTTGAACCACCGACCTCACCCTTATCAGGGGTGCGCTCTAACCACCTGAGCTACAGACCCGGTTTTGCTTGTCTTCGCACCACCTGAGCTGCGTTGCAGTCTTCGATCACTCAGTCACGTACCTGGGTACGCTCCCTCACTCTCTCAGCCTGCGCCTTGTCAGCTGGCGCGAATCCGGCGCCAAACCCCGAGATCGTCTCGTGGTTTGAACCAAACCGACAACGGGCCTGCATAGACCCTTTGCTCTCTTTATTAGCCAACCAAGTAATTCGTGTGGACTCTGACCGAAGCCTTCGGCTTCGTTTAAGGAGGTGATCCAGCCGCAGGTTCCCCTACGGCTACCTTGTTACGACTTCACCCCAGTCATGAACCACACCGTGGTGATCGTCCTCCCGAAGGTTAGACTAACCACTTCTGGTGCAATCCACTCCCATGGTGTGACGGGCGGTGTGTACAAGGCCCGGGAACGTATTCACCGTGACATTCTGATTCACGATTACTAGCGATTCCGACTTCACGCAGTCGAGTTGCAGACTGCGATCCGGACTACGACGCGTTTTGTGAGATTGGCTCCCCCTCGCGGGTTTGCAGCCCTCTGTGCGCGCCATTGTAGCACGTGTGTAGCCCTGGCCGTAAGGGCCATGATGACCTGACGTCATCCCCACCTTCCTCCGGTTTGTCACCGGCAGTCTCCCTAGAGTTCTCAGCCGAACTGCTAGCAACTAGGGATAGGGGTTGCGCTCGTTACGGGACTTAACCCAACATCTCACGACACGAGCTGACGACGGCCATGCAGCACCTGTGTCTGAGCTCCCGAAGGCACCAATCCATCTCTGGAAAGTTCTCAGCATGTCAAGGCCAGGTAAGGTTCTTCGCGTTGCGTCGAATTAAACCACATGCTCCACCGCTTGTGCGGGCCCCCGTCAATTCATTTGAGTTTTAACCTTGCGGCCGTACTCCCCAGGCGGTCAACTTAGTGCGTTAGCTGCGCCACTAAGACTTCAAGAGTCCCAACGGCTAGTTGACATCGTTTACGGCGTGGACTACCAGGGTATCTAATCCTGTTTGCTCCCCACGCTTTCGCACCTCAGTGTCAGTGTTGGTCCAGGGTGCCGCCTTCGCCACTGGTGTTCCTTCCTATATCTACGCATTTCACCGCTACACAGGAAATTCCACACCCCTCTACCACACTCTAGCCTGACAGTTCGAAATGCCGTTCCCAGGTTAAGCCCGGGGCTTTCACATCTCGCTTATCAAACCACCTACGCGCGCTTTACGCCCAGTAATTCCGATTAACGCTTGCACCCTCCGTATTACCGCGGCTGCTGGCACGGAGTTAGCCGGTGCTTCTTCTGTGAGTAACGTCAATCCTCAAGGGTATTAACCTTAAGGCCTTCCTCCTCACTGAAAGTGCTTTACAACCCGAAAGCCTTCTTCACACACGCGGCATGGCTGGATCAGGGTTGCCCCCATTGTCCAATATTCCCCACTGCTGCCTCCCGTAGGAGTTCGGGCCGTGTCTCAGTCCCGATGTGGCTGATCATCCTCTCAGACCAGCTACGGATCGTCGCCTTGGTAGGCCTTTACCCCACCAACCAGCTAATCCGACTTAGGCTCATCCAATAGCGCAAGGTCCACTCTCCGAAAAGAACAGAGCCCCTGCTTTCCCCCAAAGGGCGTACGCGGTATTAATCCGGGTTTCCCCGGGCTATCCCCCACTACCAGGCAGATTCCTAAGCATTACTCACCCGTCCGCCGCTCGTCAGCATCCCGAAGGACCTGCTACCGCTCGACTTGCATGTGTTAAGCCTGCCGCCAGCGTTCAATCTGAGCCATGATCAAACTCTTCAGTTTAAATCATACA
>NZ_JASSVN010000039.1:0-5060 GCF_030540945.1 Marinobacter sp. SS8-8
ACAGAACCTGGGTGCCTCCGAGGTATTGACGCAGCTGTTTACCGGGCGTGAGCCGGCTTTTATGTCGGCACCGGAACGGGGCTAACAGGGCTTTTTACGGGGAGGCAGCTGAATAGTTACGGTATTTTTTGCGTGTAGCAAGGTTGAAAACATCGATACCATGAGAGTTAAATTGATGCAGGCATGGTATCGGAGAGCTTGAACTGCGCACTGGATCACTCAAGAAACCGGCTATTTAATCCCGAAGCAGAGGCCTGGATTTTTGCTGCTCTTTAGAATCAGAGGTGCTTCACCGGATCCATGTGTTGATGGAGTACTCGTACAATCACGATACCGCGGGCGTGTTTTTTGTAATACAGAATATGGCTTTCATAAGGGAAGCTGAGTAGTCCCTTGGATATTGTCTCGCGTGCTGTTCCGAGGTCTGGATTTTCCGCAAGGAGTTGTGCGCGCGTTTCCAGACCGTCAAGGTAGGTATTGGCTTGGACGGCCCCCCATTCCTGGACGGTATAGTCGATGATACCTTCGAGATCATCTTCCGCTTTGTCCGTGAACTGGTAGCGGGGGCTGCGCTTCGACACGGGTTAGTCCAGGATTTAACCAGCTACTCGTTTTCGTAGTTTGTTTATGACGGATTTGCCGTCACTGACTTTTCCGGCTTGCAAGTCGGCGATACCTTCTTCGATGGACTGCTTTAGATGCGCCTCTTTAAGCGCCTCAAGCTGTGCATATTCAGACGCTGATACCACCACTGCAACGGGTTTGCCATTACGGTTGATGCCAACAGGTCCGTGTTGAGCGTTGATAAGCACCTCACCGAATTCGCGTTTGGCGTCACTGGCGTTGAGTATTTTCATAACGCACCTATTTTGATTAAACTAACCAAGTTGATTAAATTCTAGTCTTTACATCACATCATGTCCAGCTGTGGCTGCAGCTGATTGATGCAATGAGAAACAGTTATGTCGCAAAAGGCAGGCATTTTCTGAACATGGTATTTTACATGGCATTACCAATTAGCAGGATAATAAACCATTGAAAATAAAAGATAAAAAAGCATGTCGGTGCCGGCATTGAGGGCATCGGTATGAGTGCCGTAGTCATGGTGATTGTTGGCTTGTGGTCGTCTGGGTGGTGTATTGGTCATGACCAAGCGGTTTATGGGGAAGCCGAAAAGACTTACTTTGAGTGAGTCGTTCGGCTGTTTGGTAAACTCGCGGGATAACCGGCAGGACGCTTTTTGCAGCCCAAGGTTGTCATTTGACAACCTTGGGTGCCATCCCCATACTGGAGACAAGGAATGACTCGCTCATCACATCCGAAGAAGGAAATTGAAGCCGCGCTCAAGCATGCGGAAAAGGAGGGCTGGCGAGTCGAAGTGGGTGGTAGTCATGCCTGGGGCAAGATCTACTGCCCCTACAATGACAATGAATGCCGCTGTGGTGAGTTCTGTATCGCCAGTGTGTGGAGCACGCCGAGAAATCCCGGCAGTCACGCACGAGCGCTGCGCAGGGTGGTGGACAAATGCGCCACTCACCAGCGCCGGGGCGCTACGGAGTCGGAGTCGGAGGATTAAGCTATGGAATATATTTTTACGCTGAAATACCAATTGGCTGACCACGACAGCGATTTGGACGCTCTCGTCGAACGATTGGGCGCCGCTGGTTGTGATGACGCCCTCGTCGGTGTGGGGCAGCCCGGTCGCTTGGCGCTGGAATTCTCCCGCGAGGCAGACAGCGCCGAGGAAGCAGTTCGCACTGCCCTGGCCGATGTCAAAAACGCTGTTCCTTCCGCACGCCTGATTGAGGCTTCCCCCGACCTTGTCGGGCTGACGGATGTGGCCGATATTGTGGGAATTTCCCGGCAGGCGATGCGCAAGCTCATGTTGACCCACCGAGGGATATTCCCCATGCCGGTTCACGAAGGTAGCGCCTCGATCTGGCATCTGGCGGAGGTGCTGGATTGGCTGAAAGCGCGAGGGGGTTACCAGGTTGATGCTGGCATACTGGAAATCGCTCAAGTGGCATTGGAAGTGAACATCACAAAGGAAACAATTCGTCACCCGATGAGCAGGCGGGACAACATGGAGTTGCTGACGGCATAGCTGTCAGCTCAGTTGTTGCCAGAGCGCACCGGGCGTGCGATGCGCTGCCTCACGTCCGGCCCTGGAGTGGAGGCTGCTTTTCCTGATCGGAATCGTCGCTTACGCTTCTCGATCCAGGCTTCCACTTCCTCCAGATCCCACACCACGCAGCGGGGCGTTCCGAAGTGCGCCTGGAAATCGGCCCACTGGCGTCATGGCTGCCTTATGAAGATCGCAGTATCAGCTGTTATGCAGCAGAGGTCTTTCCTGATGTGTTTGAGCAACGAGAATGTGCGGTCAGAGTCATCAAGGCGGAACGCACTTTTTGGGAGAAGGCTGCGATTCTGCACCATGAGGCTCATCGCCCCGAGGGAAATGCACAGCCACCTCGCTATTCGCGCCACTATTACGACCTGGCCAAGATGGCCCAGTCACCGGTCAAGGAAAAAGCTTTGGCCGATCCAGAATTGCTGGCCAGCGTAGTGGCGTTTAAGTAGCGATTCTATCCCCGCGGTTGGGCCAGATACGACTTGGCGAAGCCAGGTACCTTGGTGCTGGTGCCGGAGGGTCATGTGCTGGCCTCGGTCAGGTCCGATTATCGCGCAATGGAAAACATGATCTTCGGCAAGATGCCGCATATCGATCAGATTCTGGAGGTGCTCCAGGCACTTCAGGAAGAAATCAATGCATGACGAGTGATTCGATCATGAAGGTCCGGTGCCATTGATGAATACTGATCCGTCTCGTGAAGAATTATTCGCTCTGGTTTGGGAACGCCCCGCCACAGAGGTGGCACGGGAGTTGGGAATTTCTGATGTGGCCCTGGGCAAGCTTTGCCGGCGACTTCAGGTGCTGAAGCCACCAAGAGGATATTGGGCCAGGGTGGCATCCGGTAAAGCGCCAATATGCCGCAGCCGACATGTCGGCCTTGGATCACGCCTGGTCAGTGAAGCAGATTTATTCGCCCAGCGCTTACGCAAGAGCCAAGACCGAGTTGTGTGTTTCATCCCATGACGTCCGGATTCGGGCGGATGTGGACGATACCTGGTCACGCGACCGGTTTGAGACGGTTCGGATACCACTGCGATAAGTTTGTCCGATTGACCTGATGCCCGTGAACGACAAGCGGTTACCGGGGAGGATTCAGCGCTCAGGAATCAAGCCCTATGCAGACCGTCTTCAAGCATTACAGGAGGCGCAAGCGGTCTATGAGGCGTTAGTGGAGGCGACCTATGACATGGATCAGGCCGTACCGAACGAGCGACTCGCACTATTCGATAGGCTGTGGTTTTCTCGGGGAGAGGCGGGGCCGCTTGTCGGCGCCCGACAGGCCTGGCGGCAGATGGAGGCAGACCTCGAGCAATGGGAACAAGAGCTCGAGAATGAATCTGTGGTCCTGTGTCAGGATGTTTTGGGCATCGAAGTGGGGGGTATAGTGGTCGTCGTGGCTGGGCAAAGTATGGTGCGGGTCGAGGTAGAAGGGATGAACGTCTACACCTATGAAGATCACGTCATGTTCACAGTATGGGGAAGACGGTTTCGCAAGGATGGCCTACCGGGTAAACGCACTGAGCATTTCAGTATCGTAGTTGGAAACGACTGAAACCCAGCTCATGGGTATTGGCGGTAACGCGCTGTTTTTACAATATCTTCCGCAGTATTTGATGGGGTATGATGGGGTATGATGGGCATACATTTTGGCGCGGGGAGTGGAGTTGAACATCCATCGGATTGGAATCTCTATCGCTCGACCAAACAGGTTTTTGTGCTCGAGTTTTCTAGTCGGTCAGTTGAAAAAATGAAACTTTTTGAAGAAATTTCTGAGCATGGTATTTTCCATGGTATTATCGATTGACAGTAAAATAAGCTATTGAATATAAAAGATAAAAAATGCTTATTTACAATCGAGTGGGGGAATAACCGGTGTCCGGGCGAACAAGGGGTCAGAAGTGGGCTTTCTTCTGACCCCGGCTTAACTGACGCCAGGCCCGAAAAAGCAATGTCCCGGACAGGCGCCGATCAATATTTGAGCAGAAAATAAATCTGGGTGTCTCCTTTTCCTTTTTTTTGGTCAGGCATGAGCTTGAGGCGGTTTGATCAGCGATTCAGCCGGAATACCCAAGCCTTCGTGGAGCTTCCAGATCATCTTCAAAGTCAGCGAGCGCTTGTGATTTAGGATCTCGTACACGCGATTACTTTTGCCGATCATCGGCTCCAGGTCTTTAGCTGTTAAGCCTTTGCGTTCCATTTCGAACTTGATCGCCTCAACAGGATCAGGCAAATCCATCGGGAAATGCTTGGCTTCATAAGCCTCGATCAGTGTGACCATGACATCCAGCTTTTCGCCTTCTGAGGTGTCTGGTCCAGCCATCATCAGGCTTTCAATTTCTTTTAATGCCGCTTGGTAGTCGGTATCAGTTTTAATCGGTTTGATATCCATCGTTAATCCTCCGGCAGTTAAATCGTTTGCACATCAATCTTGTCATACTGTGAGTGGGTGCCAATAAAGCGGATGTATACGACGCGACAGGCGTAGCTTATCCAGACCACAAGTCGATACTTGTTCCCCGCAATATTGAACACCACCCGGCCATCCTTGAGGATGCTTGCGTTCCTGAAGTCCTGCTTTACCTCTGCAGGTGAGCTCCAATCGGCATGTAGGGTATGACGGTGCCAGGCCAGTGTTGGCTCTTTGGCATCCTGGTACTCCGGGTTTTCTTCCCAGAAGGCTTTCAGTGTCGATAGTGCGATGATTCTCATGCTTAAAACGCTAGTCCCAATACGGGACTATTGCAACAGTTTTTGGATGTACCCTAATTTGGCTGATGACCTTGGTCGTTATCCCTATACTGGAAACGTAACTATTCAGCTGCCTCCCCGTAAAAAGCCCTGTTAGCCCCGTTCCGGTGCCGACATAAAAGCCGGCTCACGCCCGGTAAACAGCTGCGTCAATACCTCGGAGGCACCCAGGTTCTGT